>JBDTMK010000021.1:0-18214 GCA_039934315.1 Pyrinomonadaceae bacterium
GCACCTGACGTTCATCGAGTCGGAAGATTTCTCCGACTCATCTCCTCGCGAAGAAGAAGAAGAAGTGACAGCCGCCTCGGCTGACGAGGTGGCCCCTGCGTCATTGCCCGATAGCATCGACATCCAGCTCGCGAAAGTTTCCGATCTGCGATACGGAGAAAATCCACATCAGCATGCCGCCCTCTATGCAGCCGAAGAAAGCAACGGGATCGCGAACGCCGAGCAGCTTCACGGCAAAGAGATGTCGTTCAATAACTACGTCGATGCCGAAGCAGCTTGGAACTTGGTTCAGGATTTCGACGAGACTGTGGTTGCGATAATCAAGCACACAAATCCATCCGGCGTCGGAGTGGGAGCGACCAACGAAGAAGCATATCGCCGCGCTCTTTCAACCGATCCGGTCTCTGCGTTCGGAGGAATAGTCGCGTTTAATCGACCAGTCGATGCAAAAGTTGCCGCTTCGGTCATCGAAGTTTTTTCGGAGGTGATCGTCGCACCGGACTACGAGAATGATGCTCTGGAGATTTTCACCAGCAAGAAGAATTTGCGCGTTCTGAAGCTCGGCACTAGCAACAGCCATCATCGGTCAACCGTCGAATACAAACAGATCTCGGGCGGCTTTTTGGTTCAAGATGCGGACACTTACAAATTGGCGGAAAGTGACCTTAAGATAGTTTCAACACGACAGCCCACCGAAGCAGAATTGCGGTCGATGCTTCTGGCATGGAGTGTCTGCAAGCACGTCAAATCCAACGCCATCGTTCTCGCGAATGAGTATCAAACGATCGGAGTCGGCTCCGGCCAGATGAACCGAGTCGATTCAGTTCGAATCGCGACGATGCGGGCTGAGAGATTCGATTTGCCGATAAAAGGCTGCGCGCTGGCATCGGATGCGTTCTTTCCTTTCCGCGACAATGTGGATGAGGCAGCGAAAATGGGAGTCGCCGCAATCATTCAGCCGGGTGGCTCGATCAAGGACGCCGATTCGATAGCTGCCGCGGACGAACACGGCTTGACGATGGCCTTTACGGGATATCGTCATTTCAAACACTAACTTTAACCGCGCTAGTTAAAGTTATTGATTAATGGCTTGACAGGCGCGCCCTCTTTTCATATAGTCTCTGTTAAACACGACGACTGAAGGAACGCTCAGAAGATTTGAGACTCAAATCTTGCGGCGTTTTTGTGTTTTCAGGGAACAAATGTATGGACCTGCATCTCCTTCCCATCCGTTGTAATTGTGATCGTTCCGTTATCGCCCGTTTTGAAAACTTTTGCCCCTGAATCGTGCCAGCGAGTCACGACCTCCGGGTGGGGGTGTCCAAACCTCGATTTGCGGCCAACCGAGATGACCGCCATCTCCGCTCCGACACTTTTGACAAAACTCTCAGTCGATGAGGTCCGGCTTCCGTGATGTGCAACTTTGATAACGTCTGCTCGGAGATCTAGCGAAGAAAGCGCAAGCAGTACCCCTTCGGTCTCTTTTTCAATATCGCCTGTCATCAGAAAACTGCGTGAACCGAAACTGATCTTCATGACGACCGAAGAATTGTTCGCCGATTTTGGCTCCGGAAAGTTCTCTGACGGATTTAATATTTGGATCGTCGCACCGCCGATAGATAGATCGTCACCGCGGTGAACTGCGACGACAGGGATCTTTCGCGAGCCTGCAATTCTCATCAACTCGGAAAACTCCGGATCTCCATCGGAGATCGTACCGATGACAATCGAACCGATATCGAAATTTCGCGCGACGTCACCCAGGCCCTGCATGTGATCGGCATCGGCGTGGGTGGCGATGAGGTAATCAATATGTGAATATCCCTTCTCCCACAGAAACTCCGAAACAACGGCTTCGCCGATCCTTCGAGTGTCGGGTTCGAAATCGTTTGCCTCGCCCCTGAAATTCATTTGGCCTCCACCGTCCACCAACATGGTCACACCGTTTGGTAAAGTGACGAGAGCAGAATCTCCCTGCCCGACGTCCAGAAATTCGATCGTCAATTGCCCATCCGGTTTCGGTTCGCTGAATGGGTGGAGGGTTATCAGTAATCCGAGAAGTGCGACACCGCCCAGGCTCGCGGTCGTCGCAATAATTATGTGACGGATCGGTCGGAAGGTGGACCTGAAAGGATCCCACTGAAAAACACCAGCGGCGGCGACAACAACGGCGATCCCGAACAGCAAATAAATTACCTTGAAGCCGCCGGAGTAAATGGGTACGCGAAAACTCGCCGCTTGATTTGATGAAAACCACTCGGGAACCAGCATCATCAATTCATTCAGAAATTCAGTCAGTGCGATCAGTGGCGCTGCGAGCCATCCATTAAGAGCTCCGACAAGGACCGCGAACAGCGCACAAAAACTCTCGAGAGCTAGAAACAAGCCGACCCATAAATTGAGCAGGACCGATACTGGAGAGATCCGATGAAAATAGATAACGACCAGTGGCAGCATCCAGAGCTGCACGATCACCGAAACCATTAGCCCCTCAAAAACATGGGCGATCAAACTCCGTAGAATCGAAGCAGTTAGCCATTTTGGAAAAATTGATTTAAAAAGTCGCGCGGACCAGATCTGTCGGCTCGCCTCGATCTTCCAGACCGCGTCATTCCAATAGAGGAAATCGCAAAAATATCTCAGCGATCTTGAGACGTTTGGCGGCAACGGCCTTTCGGCCTCTGGCATCCATCTGCCGATCGAGCGTAGTTTTTCGATCAACGGAAATGAACAGGCGACGATAGCCGCAACGCTGACTATTGTCAGCTGAAACGACGCGGAAAACAGATCCGCGGGCCGCCATACGAGCAACATCAGGACGCAGAGACCAAGGGCATTCAATTGCGATCCGCGGCGGTGTACAACGCGTGAAAAGAGCAGGACTGTGAACATCACGCTCGCCCGAACAACGGGAACTTCTGCGCCGACCGCGAGGGTATATCCCCAAAGGAAACTCGCCGCAAGGATGAATTGTACGGTTCTGCTTCGAAAACAATACGTGACGAACCACAAGGCAAGTCCTCCGATGAAGGTGATGTGGAGTCCGGAGATTACCAGCACGTGGAACGTGCCACCTTCGCGAAACGTCTCGGATGTCCGGCGATCGAGAAAATGTTGATTGCCAAGTAACGACGCGATCATCACTCCCGCGACCCGGGCCGAGAAATGCTCTCGGAATTCTGTTATCAAATGCTGGCGTTGTTCGTAGATCCACGCGAGGGGCAGGAACACTGAGTCATCGCCCAGTTTTTCGATCAGCAGCAGGCTCTTTACCGTCGCGGTCGCATCGATTCCCTGCTGATCAAGCATCGCAAGCCGAGACGCGACGCCGGGATTTTGAAATTTCTCTTCGCGCTCGAGCTTGCAATAGATCGTCACACGCGAGCCGTAACGCAGTTCGAGCCGTTCGAGCTCATTTCCATCGGTACCGCTTTCGTTGGGCAGGAACAGGCGAACCTTTCCCGATACGTCCATGATGGAGTCCTGAAGAGCTAGTTTTTCGGCACGCAGCAACAAGAACACGCCACCATACGCGGATTCAGGAAGTCCGTATAGCACGGCTTCTATTTCAACGGGCTCGCCGGATTGAATTCGCCCGTCGTCATAAATACGTTTGATCCGATTTTCCGCTGTGCCTTGCTTTTCAACTTCGCTGCAGAAAACGCCGAGCGAAACGAAAATGATCGGCAGAACAATTGTCGAGCTTTTTTTCCAAACTAAACAGAGCGCACCGAGGGAGAGTGTCGCCGATATGGGAGCCAGAAGCCCGACATCAAAAAAATGGCAAAGGACTATTCCACCGGCGAACCAGGCGGCGAGCCAGGCCAACGGATATCGGCTAAAAGTCTGTGGGAAGATCGTGCCGGACATTTTGGGAGAAATTATTCCGTATCAATAAATTCGCTGAATTCCTGAAAGCGCGCTTCGCTGATGCCGTCGACGAGAAGAAGGTGTTCAATCTGCCTGAACGGTCCGTAGCGTTTACGATGGTCGACGATCTTCCGCGCAAACACGGGCCCCACGTGTGGAAGTTTCTCAAGCTCGGCGGCGCTCGCGGTGTTGATATTGACTAGTGAACCCGAACGAGTTCGTTTCTCTTTGTGAAATGCGGGTGAGAAAGTCCGGGAACTGCAGCCCGTGATCGGCAGTGATCCGAGAAGAAAAACAGAAAATAAAACGACGAAGTTTTTTGGGAGATTCGACGTACGCATTTTCGCGCTCTACTTGTGTGCAAAATGCTAAAACTCTAAATATTACAAAGTCTTGAACAAATTAATTCTGTGGAAACACATGCTTTTTCCACAGAAGTTGTGGAAAACGAAATGCTAATTAACAATCACAGATTACGAACAACGCCATAACGAATTCGTTAGTAATCATCATTGCTTACCTATTTTGCCAAAATTCTACCAGATATATGCCGGCGACGAAATTCAGAGGCCGATCTGCTAAAATCAGGGCGATTTTATATGCGACACTTTTTGAGGCTATTGCTGGTTTTGTTGCCGGCTATTTTCTACACCGGCATCACCGCGCAGCGGCTCGATGACGTATTAGCGACGTCTTCAAATTCCACATTTACCGCCGCAAGCCTTTCGCCGGAGGGGCAGAAGATTTATCTCGAGCAGCGTAAAACGCTAGCGGACGCTCGTACCGAACTTTTATCCGAGATGATCGCGAATGCTGTGCTCGCGCTGGAAGCCAGGGCGATAAATTCGACAAAGGAAAAGCTTCTCGCTGCACAGCGAACGAAGTTGGCCCAACCCACCACCGCTGAGATCCAAAGAATCTATAACGCTAATACGGCGGCGCTTGGCGGCCGGCCGCTTGCCGCCGTTCGAGGACAGATCGTCGAGTACTTGAAGCACGACTCGGAACAGACCGCGGTCAACTCTTACATCAACGGCTTGCGGACAAAATACAAGGTCGCAGCGGTGCGGGACGTGAACGCGGTCGGGCTTTCACCGTCTGACGTGCTGGCCACGGTTGGCGGAAAGACCCTGACTCTTGGCGAACTCGAGCAGACTTACAAGGTTCGGCTAAACGACACCGAGATCGAGATCTTCGAGGAGATCCGCGGCGATCTCGAACCTTCTATTTTTTCGGCTCTTACCGCCGCGGAAGCGAAGTCCCGAAACCTCGAAACCGGCGAATATATCGCCGCCGAAATCACCGACAAACTCAGGCAATTTACCGACCAAGAGCGGGTCGCGATCGAGAGCGCGCTGATGCGGCAGCTTTTCGCAAAGTACAAAGTGAGGATCACTCTGCACGAGCCGACGCCGATCGTTCAAAACATTTTGATCGAAGCCGACGATCCGCAAACCGGGAGTACATCCGCTCCCGTCACAGTCGTTATGTTCACCGACTTTCAGTGCCCCGCGTGCTCTCGAACACACCCGGTGTTGAAACAAGCGCTCGGTGAATACGGCGACAAGATTCGTTTCGTGGTTCGCGATTTTCCACTGGAGGGCATTCATGAGAATGCTTTTCAGGCAGCCCTCGCCGCAAATTCGGCACGGGCGCAAGGTAAGTTCTTTGAATACATGGAAGTCCTGTACCGAAATCAGGAGGCGCTCGATAAAGGGTCGCTCCTAAAATACGCCACAGAACTCGGTTTGAATGCCAAACAATTTGAGTTAGACTTTAACGACGCGCGAGCTAAAGCTGAGGTAAGGAAGGATCAGGCCGACGGTCGTAGTTACGGTATCGGCGGAACGCCCGCGATCTTCGTAAACGGAGTCAAAGTTCATCGCCTTTCCGCAGAAGCTTTTCGTCGAGCCATCGATCGGGCCCTCGCCAAATAACCTATGCGTTTCAGCTATGTTTTCGTCCTTTTGATTCTTTCACTCTCATGCGGTAACCCGTCCACGGTGTCGAATAACGTCACACCAAATTCAAATGTAGCGAAGACGCCGGCGGCAGCCGTCGTGATGTATGACTACGAGGTCGTCAAGGCATATCCGCACGATCCGAAGGCATTCACGCAAGGCCTGGAATTTCACGAGGGGATTCTTTATGAAGGCACCGGCGGAAAGGATGACGACGATTTTTTTTCGAGTCTCAGGAAAACCGATTTTACGACCGGAAAGGTTTTGCAGAAGCATGATCTCGGGCGCGAATATTTTGGCGAAGGCATCACCATTCTCAATGACAAGATCTACCAATTGACGTGGCGTGAAATGACGGCGTTCGAATACGATCTGAAAGATTTCAAGCTGCTTCGCGAACTGCGCTATTCGGGCGAAGGCTGGGGTCTGACGAATGACGGAACCAATCTCATCATGAGCGACGGAACGCACGTCATTCGTTTCATAAATCCTGCGGACTTCAAGACGATACGGACGATCGTCATCAACGACGAGAAAGGAAAGCCGGTGATGGAGCTAAACGAGCTTGAATTCGTCAAAGGCGAGATCTGGGCAAATATCTGGCAGACCGGTTGGATCGTGCGAATCGATCCGGCTAATGGAAAATTGCTGGGACGGATCGACCTGAACAAACTCGCGGACGACGAGCAGGCAAAAAACCCTCACGCTGATGTACTGAACGGTATCGCATATGATGCGGCCGGTGACCGACTGTTCGTGACGGGAAAACTGTGGAGCCGCCTTTTCGAGATCAAGGTAAACGCGCGATGACACCGGACGAAACTTACATGAGACTGGCGATTCGGCTTGCGCAAAAAAGTGTAACCGAGAATCTTGGCGGCCCCTTTGGATGTGTGATCGTAAAGGATGGCCACATCGTCGGCGAAGGCTTCAACCAGGTGACGACGACAAACGACCCGACCGCACATGCCGAAGTGGTCGCTATTCGCGAAGCGTGTCGAAATCTCAATTCCTTTCAGCTCGAGGGATGCACGGTCTACACGTCCTGCGAGCCTTGTCCGATGTGCCTTGGGGCGATCTACTGGGCCCGGCCGGCGGCGATCTTCTTCGCGGCCACGCGGGAGGATGCCGCTGCCGCCGGGTTTGACGATGATATGTTCTACAGCGAATTCTTCAAACCAAACCAGCAGAGACACCTCAAAATGCAAAGTCTGCTGCGCGGAGAATCCAAAAGCGTCTTCGAGAGCTGGGTCGAGAAGCCGGATAAGGTCGAGTATTAATTCTCTTGCGGCCGCTCTGCCCGCCTGTTTCAGTCTGATGTCCAATATCTACTTTTACATCCTACTCGCTCTTGCCGCTGGTGCGATGATGCCGACACAGGCCGCGACGAACAATAAGATGGCTGTTGCCGTGGGCAGCCCAATCTTATCGGCCTTCATCTCGTTTTTTGTCGGCACGATCGCGCTGTTTGTTTACGTGATCGCTTCGGGAATACCGCTCGGTAATATTGCGACGGCGAAAGAAGCTCCGGCCATAGCCTGGATCGGCGGCTTACTTGGAGCATTTTTTGTGACCGCCGCGGTCACGCTGGTGCCGCGACTGGGTGTTGCAATGACGTTCAGTCTGGTAATAGCCGGACAGATGATCGTAACTTTGATAATCGATCATTTCGGCCTACTGGGCCTACCCGTAAAGGAAGTTAGTCTGGCCCGGATCGCTGGAATTATTTTGATCGCCGGCGGTGTTGTGCTCATCAGGCGCTTTTAGGCGTGCTCCGAAAATCTTGGAAGCGAAAGGATGAAATCATTTCTTAGGACAGTCTTGATAGCCGGGCTACCCTTTGGCCTCTTTATGGGGATGTATTACGTGTTGGACCAAGGCTGGCCTGGCGTTTACAGAGGCATAGTCTCGGGTGTACTTTTCAGCTTCATCGTCGCGGTTGTTACTAGATTTCGGGAGAACAGGGCTTTGCATAACCCGCCCCTGCTAAGCTCCGAGAAACTTATTCGAGAAGGACGGGCGACTCATAAGTCGGGTAATCGGGGCGTCGCCGGCCGACTGTATCTAACCGAAAAACGCCTTTTCTTCGAGGGGTTCGAAAAGGGCAAGCCTTACGAAATATCAATACCGATTCATAAAATCATCGGTGCCGAGGTCTCGAAGGTTTGGGGCGTGCTTCCGAACCGCCTTTCAATCGACCGGAGAAACGAGGCCGCCGAAAGTTTTCTAACGGACGGCGTAAGCGGATGGGCAGATAAGATCCAGAGCGTCCGGCAGGACTACTTGGAAAGGCCAAGGCCTGAGTCTATGCGACTGTTTCCCTAGAATGACATGATCCCGTTCATACTGAACAACGAAGACATTGCAACGGATCTTCCCGCCGGAACGACGGTTCTTGATTTTGTTCGTTACCGAAAAAACCTGAAGGGCACGAAGATCGGCTGCCGCGAAGGCGATTGCGGTGCTTGCACGATCCTGGTTGGCGAATTAAAAGATTCGCGGGTCGCATATCGGACGATGACGTCGTGCCTTATGCCGCTCGCGAATGCCGCCGGCAAGCACATCGTCACTGTGGAGGGCATTAATCCCCAAAACGGGTCCCTGACACCCGTCCAGCAAGCGATGGTCGACGAGAGCGGAACACAATGCGGTTTCTGTACTGTCGGATTCGTGATGTCGTTGACCGGCTTCTGTATCGATGACAGCGAGAAGACGTCCGAGATGGCCGTATCGTCGATCGATGGGAATATCTGCCGATGCACTGGGTATAAATCGATCGAGCGTGCCGCAGAAATCGTCAGAAGGCAGTTGGCAGAAGGCGGAAGGCAGTTCGTTCCGGAATATTTCGACACCGTTTACGCTCGGCTGGCGAAAATGCGCGATGCAACAATACTCACGGAAACACGAACGGCAGCCGTTATCTCAAATATCGTGGCGGGAGGCACCGATGTTTATGTACAAAAACCGGATGCACTGCCGGAAACAAAGTCATCTCACGTTTTCTACGACGACACTCTCCGCGGCATCTCCGATGACGGTTCGTTCGTTGAGATCGGCGCATCAACTACAGTTACCGATCTTCTAGAGTCGCCCGATATGCGGTCGATCTTCCCCGATCTCTACAAACATCTGAAGCTTGTCTCATCGACGCCGATTCGAAACATGGCGACGCTCGCCGGCAACTTCGTCAACGCATCTCCGATCGGTGACATGACCGTATGGTTTCTCGCACTCGATGCCGACATCATTTTCAACAACGGCCGCGAGATGCCGTTGCGCAAGCTCTACATCGATTACAAGAAGCTCGCGAAGACCGATCAGGAGTTCATCCAGACGATACGCTTCCGAAAACCCCTTGAAGATTTTCGATTCAATTTCGAGAAGGTTTGTAAGCGCACTTATCTCGATATCGCGAGTGTGAACACCGCGATCTCACTGACGGTCGAAAGCACGCCCGGCCCGGGATGGATCCCGCCCGCCCTTTCGATTTCGGATTTGGGATTTGGGATCGCGGATTTAGACGAAGCAGATCACAAAATCCGCAATCCCAAATCCCAAATCCCATATCAACAGAATCGCGTGGACTATAAAATCTTGTCAGCCCACGTCTCCTGCGGCGGAGTCGCTCCGATTCCGCTGTACCTGAAAGAGACTTCCGAGTTTCTACGCGGCCAACAGTTAAATGCGCAAACCATAGCTGATGCGAACGAGATCATGCAAGCCGAGATCTCACCGATCTCAGACGTGCGCGGGTCGGCGGATTACAAGCGTCTACTGTTGCGGCAGTTGTTCCGAGCGCACTTTGTGGAGTTATTTGATTTCGATTCAACCGCCGCGGCGTAGAGGCAGGGAGGAAGCTAACTCAAACTCCTTCTCTGCGGCTCCGCGTCTCCGCGGTAAAGTTTAAATGAAGAACATCGACTCAAAATCACACGTCCGCGGTGAATCGATCTATCTCGATGACATTCCCCTCGTTCAAGGGACGTTGTATGCGTGCGTGTTCGATTCGCCGGTCGCTCACGGAAGGCTCAAGTCGGTCAGAACCGCGGAGGCAGAAACGAGCGATGGCGTCGTCCGTGTTATCACGGCGAAGGACATCGTCGGTGAAAATCAGATCGGCGGGGTCGTCCCCGATGAGCCGCTGCTCGCCGACGACGAGGTTCACTTTCAAGGCATGCCGATCGCGATCGTGCTAGCGGAGTCCGAAGAACTCGCACGCAAGGCTGCAAAGAAGATCACCGCCAATATCGAACCGCTCGAGCCCGTACTCGATCCGCGGATCGCGGCGGCAAACGGTGACCTCATCGTTCCGCCAAAAAGATTTAAGCTCGGCGATAGCGATGCGGCGTTCGAAAGATGCGATCACGTTTTCGAGGGCCGGGCCGATGTGAACGGCCAGGAGCATCTCTACATCGAGACGCAGGGAGCATACGCGCTTCCGTCCGAGAATGGCGGGCTGAAGGTCTACTCGTCAACTCAAGGCCCAACTGCGGTGCAGCGTACTGTCTGCCGCGTGACTGGGCTGGCGATGCATGAGGTCGAGGTCGATGTCCAAAGACTCGGCGGCGGATTCGGCGGGAAGGAAGATCAGGCGAATGCATGGGCGGCGATCTGTGCGGTCGGCGTCCAGCTGACCAAGCGTCCCGTGAAGTACGCGCTTCATCGCATGGAAGACATGCGTATGACCGGCAAGCGGCATCCATACTCGGCCGATTACAGGATCGGGCTCGATAAGGATTTGAAGATCTTCGCGTACGAAGTCACGTTCTATCAAAACGCGGGAGCGTCCGCGGATCTTTCTCCACCAGTCCTCGAGCGGACACTTTTCCATTGCACAAACTCGTACTTTGTTCCGAACGTTTCGGCGACGGCTTATTCGTGCCGAACCAACCTTCCGCCAAACACTGCATTCCGCGGATTCGGCGGGCCGCAGGGAATGTTCGTCATCGAATCCGCGATCGCGCACGCGGCCGAGAAACTCGGCGTCAAGCCGGCCGACATTCAGCGTGCAAACCTGATCGATAACGGCGACGAATTCCCCTACGGCCAAATCGCCGAGAGCGATGCCATCACCACCTGGAAGCAGGGCGATTCGAAATACGATTACGCAGCGCTGCAGAGAGAAGCAGACGAATTCAACGCATCGTCGAAGTATTTTAAGAAGGGCGTCGCGATGATGCCGGTCTGTTTCGGGATCTCGTTTACGAAGACGCCGATGAATCAGGCGCGTTCGCTTGTGCATATTTACACTGACGGGAGCGTTGCTGTTTCTACCGGCGCCGTCGAGATGGGCCAGGGCGTGAACACAAAGATGGCTCAGGTCGCGGCCGAGATGTTCGGTCTGCCGATCGAGAAAGTTCGACTTCACACGACGAACACGCTTCGCATCGCGAACACTTCGCCGACTGCAGCGTCGGCTGCTGCGGACTTGAACGGCAAGGCTACGCAGATGGCGTGCGAAGCAATACGTGATCGCTTGTTAGAGATAGCGAAGCCTTTGGTCGAAGCCGAGAATGTCTCGGATCTTTCTCTGCACGATGGTTTCGTCCATCGAAATGGCGAACGAACGAGCCTCGACTTCAACACCCTCGTCATGGACGCGCACCTGCAGCGGGTGAATCTCAGCGAGCATGCTCACTACGCGACGCCCGGTATCAAGTTCGATTGGGAAACGGCCCGCGGCCATCCGTTCGCATATCACGTGTACGGAACTGCGATCGTCGGTGTGACTGTCGATTGCCTCCGCGGACGTTACGAGATCGATTACGTGAAATGCTGTCACGACTTCGGATCGTCGATGAACACGTCCGTCGACTACGGCCAGATCGAAGGCGGCATCGTGCAAGGCATCGGCTGGATGACGATCGAGGAAGTTTTCTACGACGCCGACGGTCGTCTGCGATCAAATGCCCTCTCGACATACAAAGTGCCGGACATTTATTCGATCCCGAAAGAGATTGCGATCCTTCCGTTGGAAACTTCGCGCGAGAATCTCGCAGTTTTCAATTCGAAGGCCGTCGGCGAACCGCCACTGATGTACGGCATCGGCGCGTACTTCGCGATAAGGAATGCGATCAAGGCTTACAGGGAAAACTCCCCTCCTGGTTTGAGGAGGGTTGCCGACGCTTCGGCGGCGGGGTGGTCGGCTGACGGGGTGGTTCTCTCATTCGACGCACCCTTCACGCCCGAGAGAGTTCTGCTCAACCTCTATAAATAACCAGTTTCCAGTCGCCGGCAATCGGTCCCTGACTGGAAACTGGTCACTGGTTACTGGTATCTGTTTTTTAACTCCTTCCCGTAATTAGCTAAAATCCCCCGTGAACAAAGAACTCGAGCTTTGGCAATTCATCGATAAACGACTGACGCGTGGCGAGAACGTCATGCTCCTCGTCGTCGCGGAAAGCTCGGGCAGCAGCCCAGGTCGACAGGGCTACAAGATGGCGGTCGCGGCCGATGGAGAGTTGTTCGGGAGCATCGGCGGCGGCGTGATGGAAGTGAATCTCGTTGAAGAAAGTCGCTCGTTCTTGCGCAACGCAGCGACACGGAGACGGGGAGACGCGGGGACCTCGCTACTAATTGAGCAAGTTCATCGTAAGGACGTCGTGGGTTCCAGCGGGATGATCTGCTCGGGAAAGCAGACGGTGATATTCAAACTGCTAATGTCCGACTATAAAGAAACGGTCGAGTCGATCGCCATCGCTCTGAAGGGGAGGCAGCCCAACAAACTCGGAATAACGCCGAACGACTTTTCTATCGGACCGCCTGAAGGCGGGACTCAAAACTTGCCGCCTGAAGGCGGGACTCAAAACGCACCGGAGGGTCGGACTTCGAGCAATCCAAAATCCAAAATCCAAAATCCAAAATGGGGAGGGTTCACCTTCGACCGGATCTCAGACACCGATTTCACATACACGGAGCGGATTGGCTTCAAGAACGATCTGTACATCATCGGCGGAGGGCATTGTGCGCTCGCGCTGTCGGAGCTGATGTCGAAGATGGATTTTCAGATCTCGCTTTTTGATGACCGGCCCGAGCTGAACACGATCGAGAAAAATCAGTTCGCACACGAGATCAAAATAATCGACAGCTACCAAACCGTCGCACAGTTCGTGCCGGCCGGTGAACGATCTTATGTCGTCGTCATGACCCTCGGCTACAGATCCGACGGAGACGTTATCCGCTCGCTGATCGACAAGGATTTCAAATATTTCGGAGTGCTCGGGAGTAATGCTAAGATGTCGGTAATGCTAAAAGAATTGGTCAAGGAGGGACTGCCTCGAGAGATGCTCGACCGCATACGTACACCTGTCGGTATCGCTATCAACAGCCGTACGCCGGAGGAGATCGCTGTCAGCATCGCGGCCGAGATCATCTCGGTCAAGAACGCCGAATAGTATGCCTAGAGAGTTGGTGCTTTCACTCGACGGACGAGAATTCCCCGTCACGCTTATCAAGATCGACCGCGACAAACTCTACGGTTCGATCGAGGTCGAAGCCTTTGACGAGAAGGGGCGCGATGCTTCGCTGCGAGTGCTCGCGGCCGATGGAAAAACGCTCATCGACACGGGCGGGACGGCGTTGGCAACAGTGAACGAAAAAGGAACTTCGGTCGATCGTACATCCTTGAGCGCCGTCGATGCGGACGGCGATGCGATCGAGCCAGTGCCCTCGTCGTTCAACGAACCGAACGTACTGAAGAAAGCGGAGATAGACGACTACCTGACGCAGATGTACAAATCGGTCTATCTTATTCAACCTCCCGAAGGCGGCGACATAAAATACTTGCTCGATCATCTCGACGGAGATCAGATCTACACGTTCCCGTTCAGCTGGCGCGGCGGTCTCGATTACGACAGTGCTTTCGTGCTCGGCTCGAGCGATGACGCATTCATGATCGTCGGCAAGCCTGCGGAGTTAGAATTTTTGAGATTGAATCAGTCGGTCACGCTCGACTCGAGCGAGGAGCAGGAGATTTCGGAGGACGACATCGATTTTGATCTGCTCTAGGGTTTTTCACTGCAAAGGCGCGGAGACGGAGACATATAAATTCAGTAAAACTTGGCGTCTCGGCGGTGAAGAAGTTTTTCTATATGCCAATCAACATCAGCAATCCAAAAGGCCGGGATGCGGTCGTCGCGTTAGAGGGAGTCGCACCGAAACGCGAGGTGCGGTATGTCGACGAGAAAGGCAAGCCGGTCATGACGCGGAAGCTTTTGAAGACGGATGTCATGCACGACCTGCCTGAGCTGCTAAAGAAAACTAAAAAGATCGAGAAGATCGCCGATAAGTTGATCAAAGATGATCCTGAGATCGACATCGAACAGTTCGGGATGTACCTGACGGATACTTCCCGTGTGTATGTGACAAAAGCCGGGATAGTCCACCTCGTCGAAGAATTCGAAGTCGTCACGAATCCGGACGGAAGTTTGCGCGAACGCAGGCCGCGAGTAAAGGCTGCTCAAAACGTCAACGCCGAATACCCGATCCGTTGGACCGGCAAGTACATAAAAAAAGAAGAGGCGGTAAAGAAATTCGTATTTACGAACAAGAAGCAGCTCGTTCATGTCAACGGATTGACGTTCGACTTTTTGTTCGAGATGGCGAAGGATCTCGACAAACGAAAGTCGCTGCTTCTGATTCGCGGCGGCGAAAAAGGCAACGAGCCGATCATCCAAAACCGCGGCGGCAAGCCGTACAACGCATTTCTTGAAGGACGCGTGAAAAAGGATTCCTACTGCCTCATCATGCACCTCTCCAACATGGAGCTTAAGAAGCCGAAAGTGATCACGACGGATGAAGCTTGATTTTGATAAAAAGAAATTCTCGTGCAAGTTCGACTACTGCATAGGCAAGGCAGCGGACTTAGCTGACCCGTCTCTGCACGCGAAAGCCACTGACTACAAACGTCGCGTAAGCGGTGCAACACGCGCCGTATCAAGCGAAGACGCATTCAAGATCCCAAAAGCAAAAGGCTATTTTGTCTCGAAGAAATACGATGGCGAGTTCGCTCTGTTGTTCTTTGACGGCAAGACGCTCATCTCGGTTAATCCCGGAGCAACCGTTCGCACCGGCCTTCCCTGTCTCGACGAGGCCGAGGCAATGCTCAAAAAGGCAAAGGTTAAAAGTTGTATCTTCGCCGGTGAGTATTATGTTCGCGAAGGCGCGACGAAAGGTCACCCGGTCCAGCAGGTCGTCGGAATTCTCCGAAAACCGGAATCGAAAAAGCAGCTCGACAAACTTGGGCTCGCTGTTTTTGATGTCATACAGGTTAACGACGAAGCCGTAACGGGCGTTGCGAAGGTTTTCGAGTTTCTCGAGAAGTGGTTCGGGAAAGGAAAGACCGTCCATCCCGTCGACCATCGCAAGGTTGATACGAACGACAAGATACTCGAAGCTTTCACCGATTGGGTTGTCGGAGAAGGTGCGGAAGGCGTCGTCGTACGACACGACTCCGCCGGTCTATTCAAAATCAAGACGCGGCACAATATCGACGTTGCCGTGATCGGATTTTCGGAAGGCACTGAAGATCGCAAGGGCATGCTTCATGATCTGCTCGTCGCTGTGCTGCGTGACGATGGAACCTTTCATGAATTCACACGCGTGGGTGGCGGGTTCACAGACGAAGACCGGCGCGAGTTTGTGAAGACGTTCCGCAAGCGCGTCGTGCCGTCCGAGTATGTCGCGGTCAACAACGACTACGTCGCGTACGAGATGATCAAACCGGGACCGGTGATCGAGATCTCATGTCTCGATATGATCGTCGAGCGGGCCCGTGGCGGACCGGTCAACCGGATGGTCCTCGAATGGGACGGTAAGAAATACAAGGCGCTGTCGAGGCTCCCGCTCGTGAGTGTGATCTCGCCGCAGTTCATCAGCATTCGTGACGATAAGGAAGCGGTTGTCGATGACGTCAACATCAGTCAGGTTAACGATCTTGTAAAGGTTCCCGAAGTCGATAAGTCCGCCCATCAAGAACAAGCGAAGCCGAGCGAAGTCCTTGAGCGGCAGGTATACACGAAGACGATGAAGGGAAACAAAATGGTGCGGAAGCTTCTACTTTGGAAAACGAATAAGGAAGACCTGCCGGATTTCCCGGCCTTTGTCATCTATCTCACCGACTTTAGTCCGAATCGTAAGAATCCGCTCGAGCGTGACATCAAGATCGCCAGCACCGAGAAAGACGCGCGCAATTTATATGAAGCGCTCGCGGCGAAGAATTTCATAGGTGGATGGGAGAAAACGTGACAATTTTGGATTTTAGATTTTGGCTTTTGGATTTGTCCGCCGACGGACACGACTTCCAAATCCCAATTCCGATATCCTCACGGCCAATCCGAAATCCAAAATCCAAAATCCAAAATCAAAATGGCTGCTCCTTTTGCTGAATTCGCCGGAAACAAACGGCTTCTCTGGATCGCTTCCGAATGGGTGCGGTACGCGGACAAGCTTGCCGAGTGGGCGATGGAACGGCTGGTCAATCGGCGCGATGTCTGGAGCCAGTACACGCTAAAGGATGGCAAGATCGGTGTCGTCATGCTGCCGATCGTGGAGCGCCGCAAAATGGGTACCGACATGGTGACGCTCAACAAACTTCAGCGTCATTTCTCCGGAAAATCACCTGCACATCTTATCGGCCTTCATTCGATCTCGGACCACAGCACATGCAAATGGTTCGCGGTCGATGTAGATCTGCATGACGAAAGCTTGCCGAACACCGGCGAGATCGCCGAAGCGAACTTCAACGCAGCTCTCGATTGGGCCCAGCGTCTGCGCGAGCAAGGCATCGACGCTATGCTGATGGACAGTAACGGCGTCGGTGGATATCACGTCTGGGTGTTGCTCGACAAAGAGTATCCGCTCGCGGATGTTTACGACTTTGCGGACGAGCTGCGATCGGACTGGAAAGAGCTGAGCCTCCCGCGCAAGCCTGAGCAGTTTCCACCGAAGCGAATCGTTGGGCCGGCTGATCTGCCTTACACGCTGCGCACGCCGGGGCGGCATCACACTCGGCATCATTACACACGACTGTGGAATTTTGACGCCGTCGCCGGCGAGCCCGACTGGCTCGATGGCGGTGACGCGATCGAGGCGATTATGGCCGCACGTCCGTCAAAGCTTCCTAAGGCGCGCCGGTCGAAAAAGGAGAAGGCGGAGTACAAACCTTCAACCCCACGCAAGACGAAAACCGAACCGACCCGGAGCCGGGTCTGTGTCGATCTGGACGGAGTGCTTGCCACATACGACTCATGGAAAGGCATCGATCATTTCGGCTCGCCGATACCCGGAGCTCTCGAGTTTATGCAGAAGCTCGCGAAGATCTCTGAGATCACGATCTTCACATCACGCTGTGCACAGGATGTGCTCGAAGGTTCGAGGATCACGCCGGGCCAGCTTCGAATAAAAGTCATCGAGTGGCTCGAGAAGCACGGTTTTCCCTACACGGACGTTTACATCGGCCAGGGCAAACCCCGCGCAGCCGCATTCATCGACGACCGCGCCGTCCATTGCAGCCCGCAAAAAGATAAAGATGCGTTTGAAGAAGCATTGGAGAAGACGCGCGTCCTTGTTCGAAAGCCACATGGCCTTCCTGCTGCTGCCGTCGCCGAGAGCAAGGGGAAAAAACACTAGCCTTCGACAGTGCCTCGTCTTGACACATTAAATTTCTGATTCGTGTGTTTCGTGGTTTGTGTCGCTTTCAAGAACCTAACCACGAGACACAGAATTACACGAAACAAGAATTACTCCTTTAAAGGCCTGAAAGTAGTTACGCGAGTGGTATCGACTCAACAGACTCGAAAGACTCGATAGACTTGATAGCTCCCTAAACTGCTTGGGAACAAATTCCTCCAAGGGGTGTCTAACTGGACGACGGTTGGCACCGGGCTTTAAAGGAGGAGTTAAAATGTTTGACAAACTTATCGAATCGAATTCGGCCGGAGCCGACTTCAAGCCACGCCGCACATTTTTTATGGTGTCATTCGTGGTTGTCGGGATCGTTTTTCTTAGTGCTCTCGTGTTCGATCTATACGCAGCGAATATCGATCTTGGAACGGACAACTTCGAACTAGTACAAATTCTCGCTCCAGTCGCCGACGCTCCCGAGCCTGAGCCGCCCCGCGAGCAGCCTCAGCAAAGAAGTACCGGGATCTCCAGTCAATTACCTAATCGCAAGGTTTTGATCTCTAACATCAACCAGAATCCACAGGTACCAACTGAAATCTCTACGACACCCACTACGCAGCCAACACTTCCCGAATCGCGGTGATCAACTCCTCGGCTGCCGACTGCTTCAACACATAGCCCACCGCTCCCAGTCGGAACGCCTGTGTTGCCAGCGGGACATCCGCGCTACCGGTCAGAAAAACAAATAACGTTCTATATCC
>JBDTMK010000022.1:0-18127 GCA_039934315.1 Pyrinomonadaceae bacterium
CGTCGGCTATTCTCGAAGCGAGCTCCAGGAAAGCAATTCAACCTGCAGTTGCGTTGTACGACACGGTCACCCAACGTCTGGACGAACGTGCCACGCGTTCAGAAACTGCGCCGAATAGCCTCCGCGATACGGTGCCGCGTAGGTCTCTGATAAGTTCGCATGCGTTGCGCGGCGATCTCGATAACATAGTGCTGAAAGCGCTGAGAAAGGAGCCAGGGCGCCGTTACACCTCGGTAGAAAATCTGTCGGATGATATTCATCGGCATCAACGCGGACTGCCGATCACCGCACGTCCCAACACCCTCAAATACCGGACAGGGAAGTTTGTTAAGCGAAATCGCGCGAGCGTTGCGGCCGTCGTTCTAGTTATAGTTGCCATGGTTGCGGGCGTTGTCGCGACGCTCTGGCAGGCCCGGGTGGCACAGGCGGAAAGGGTTAAGGCCGAAAAGCGTTTTGGTGACGTTCGAAGCCTCGCGAACTCGTACCTGTTCGAGGTATATCCTGAGATTGAAAATCTCGAGGGGTCGTTAAAGGCGCGCGAAAAGATACTGACCCACGCCCTGAAATACCTTGACAGCTTGTCGAGTGAGGCGACGGGCGACACTGAGCTGCAGAGCGAATTGGCCACCGCCTACGAGAAGATCGGCGACGTACAGGGCGCGATGACGAATTCAAGTCTCGGTAATATCCAGGCTGGTCTGGATAGCTACGGCAAGGCGGCTCGACTCCGCGAATCGGTGTATTGGGCGGATCCGGGAAATCCCGAGGCGAAGGAAAAACTCGCGAACAATTATTACGTGACCGCTCGTACGCTATGGAACAACAGCCAAACGGCCGAGGCCGAAATTGAGTTCGAACGTGCGCTGAAACTCCGGCGTGAGCTCGTGGCCCAAAATCCCGGGTCGACCGATTACGAGAATCGCCTCGCTGTTCTTCTCGTAGACTATGGTGCGATCCCGGTATTCAACTCGCAGACCGATAAAGCGCTGGTGCTCTTCAACGAGGCCCTTGAGATAATTGAGAGGCTGCGGAGTAGGGAACCGCAGGATCCGGATTTCAAAAAGGCGCAAACGCGACTCCTGCGTACCATGAGTAAGGCGAGGTGGTTGAGCGGTGATTACGAAGGAGGAATCCGAGGGCTGACACAGGCGATTGAAGTGAGCCACGAATTGGCTGAGCAATTCCCAAAAGACTTCCGTGTTCAGCGAAGCGTGTGGCTTACCGACTCGATCATGTGCGAGCTTTACATCGATAAAGGAGACGGCGCTAAAGCGGTAGAAACCTGCGTTCCGACGATCGATTTTCCGAGAGATGCTCTGGCCAAAGAACCCGAGAATGGAGTGGTCGCGTTCGATCTTGCCATTTCACATTTCAATACCTCACGCGCGTACAGGCTTTCAGCGATGTACGCCGAGACCATCGCTCAGGGCGAAAAAGCTATAGCGGTGATGACGGAACTTAGTAATAAGACTCCGGATAATCTGGATTACAAACGCAACCTGGCGGTCTACCAAACCGAGATCGCTCGAGCCCAACTCAAGCTGGGACGATTCAGCGAAGCTATTTCCGGCTTCCAGAACGTTGTCGACATCCTTGTGCCGATCGCCGAAGCCGACAAGGAGACGCCGACAAATCGATACGACATTTCAATGGCTTACCGGCTATCCTCGGAGGCGCATTTTCGCAAAGGCGACAAGGCGAGAGCTGTCGAATTGATCGACAAAGCGATCGCGCTCGTTACCGAATTAAAAGAGATCAATGCGCTAAGTGAGAAGGATAAGGATCTCATCGGCGAACTTGAGATAGAGCGCGCTGCTTATCTCAACTAGCTGTTGATTTGAACTCAAGGCCGGGTTAGTAACATCAGGACCAGCAAAAGCAGAAAGTAGGGAACAAGGACAGCCGCGCCCGGATAATCTTTCGCAACGCGCTGGCCGAAGAACAGCGCGGCTATCGACGCAGCACCGATCACGGAAGCCCAGAAGACAACCGCAAGCGATCCGGTCACAAGAAAATAAATAATCCCTGACGCGGCGAGAAACCCGGTGGCAAGTTCCATCACGGTTATCGTCGCCAACATCATCGAGACCATCGGCGCAAGAAAAGTTTTCGAGAAATGCCCGGTAAGCCATCCAAGATTTCCGTTCCAATCGAAAACCTTATCGAGGCCGGATTGAATGAATAGTATCGCAGCCAGCAGAGCCGCGAAGAGAGCCGGAAGGTTTCGAAGAATGGTGTCCATAATGACTAAGGTTGATAGGGCGTAACCGCTTTAATGAAAGGAAACCTTTTTCGCATCGCCTCGACTTCGAGCTTTGTTGGCCGCAACTGGGACAAGATCTGCAGGGTATATTCCGACGGGTTAACCACAGAACCAACCTTGGAATTGTTTAGACCTTTTCCGACGTCATCAAGTTTGCTGCCAACCTCAAAGTAAAGTTTTACCTTTCGTTGTTCAGTGATCTTGCCACCCCCGAACATACTCATCCCGCGCATTATTTCTCCTATCTCCACTATGTGATGTCGAGCACGAATTCGTGCGATGTCATTGACCAGCGCACGGTCCGCGTCCTGGACCGTCTGAGCTATTTCAGCGTTCCAAAGTGACCGATTGGCGGGGATCGATGAAGTTGACGAAGCCTCAATCTCAACATAAGGAAGGCGGGCTATATCTCGAAGGCCAAGTAGCCGCATTCGGCCCTTGGAAGTCAGTTCGTCTTTGGCCATTTCCGGAAGAACATTGACGTCGATATCGAGATTCGTAATGTAAGAGTTGGGATGTGCAACTGTTCGTCGAAACGTGCCCTGAACGAGTGCGCAAATTTCTCCGGTGTGCCGTTCGAAGTCTTCGCACTTCTCATTAAAAAATATCTCAGTTGGTGCGGCTCCAGCCCTGTAGAAGGTCAGTCTCCAATGATAGCCGCACGCATGGACTTTTCCCTGAACGTTTCTATTGAACAAAGCTTCGAATTTCGCGATCTCGGCTCTACTAGTTATTAATAAAGCCTCGTCACCTTTTTGTTGGCCCTGGAAGAGATCGGACTCCCGTACGGAGCTGATCAGGATCTCTCGCGTGTTTGAAACGTCGATCTTTTCCTGAGCAAGTGTCCTGTCGGAAAGACCGATAAACAGGAAGAAGAGGAATAAAGCGCAATGAATCTGACCTTTGGCGGCGGTCATTTTCTTTTCGCCATCAATGCCTCGATCTGATCCGGATCCTTCGGCACCTTCGCTGTCAGATTCAGATTCCCGTTTTGGGTAACAAGCACGTCGTCCTCGACCCGAACTCCGATACCCCGGTATTTAGAAGGAGCAGATTTATCATCCGGGGGAATATACAAGCCGGGCTCGACTGTGAGGACCATTCCCGGGGCGAAGGGCTTTGAATTTTTCGCTCCTTGATCGGTGAAATATCGCCCTGCATCGTGTACGTCAAGGCCGAGGTAATGGCCGACGCCGTGCATGTAATATTTCATGTACTCCTTTTTCTTGATCAGGTCCTTAGTATTGCCTTTGAGCAAGCCCAGCCTTTTCATCCCCTCGGTCAAAAGCTCGATCGAAAACTCGTGCCGGGCTTTAACTGTATTCCCGGTCTTCGTGTACTCAATACATTGCTCCTGAACGTCGAGCACGACGTCGTAAACTTCGCGCTGCGGTTTTGAATATTTCCCGTTGATCGGAAATGTACGGGTGATGTCCGATGCGTATCCGCGATACTCCGCACCTGCGTCGATGAGGATCAGATCGCCGTCTTTCAAAGGCATGTTGTTTTCGACATAATGCAGGATCGTCGCGTTTTCGCCTCCGCCGACGATGGAGTTGTACGCAACGCCGCTCGCACCTTTCTCTCGCATGTACGACTCGATAAGCGACTCGACCTGGAATTCGTTCATTCCCGGTTTTACCTTTTTCATCGCGAGGACGTGGGCCTCGGCAGCGATATCGGCGGCACGCTGCATCATCCCCACTTCTTCTTCGTTTTTGTAAAGCCGCATTTCGCCGAGGATGATCGTCGGATCGACGATCGTATGCGGCGGATAAGCAGTTTTGAGACGGCGCACGCGCTGCGTCGTAAAGTATTTCAGAATTTTCTGGTCGAGAGCGTTGTCGACGGCGAAACGATAGTAGAGCTTTTCATATCCGTCGATCAGCTTTGCAAGATCCGCGTCGAACCGGTCGATCGAGAAAGCCCTGTCCGCCCCGTAATTTTTCGATGCTCCGTCTGTTCCCTCGCGTCGGCCGAACCACGTCTCCATTTCCGGATCGCGCGGGCGGACATAAAGCGTGTAAGGCGTTTTGGATGCGGGATCGATGACTGCGACAGCATCGGGCTCGGGAAATCCCGTCAGATACCAGAAGTCGGAGTCCTGGCGAAACCTGTACTCGGTGTCGTAACTTCGCACCGCCTCGTGCGCTGCCGGAATGATCGCGATGGAGTTCGCATCCATCTGCTCGATGAAACGTTTAAGTTGTGATCGCATATTTGGAGTTCTCTTGCGTGGATTCTATCGCAAACGCGGGAAAAGTCAGAATTCCAATCGGCCCACTGCAAATCTTTTACATAGCTGACGTTCTTACCGGTGAGTTGTTGTTATAATTCCCGCGACTTTGAGTAAAAGGAGATATCAATGAAAAGGACATTTCTGGGCTTCGCCGTTGTTCTGTTTCTCGCATCGCTTGCAATCGCCGACGTTCCTCGGCCGGACAAACCGAACAAGCCTGACAAAAGCATCGACACATCGATGACTATCCGACTGGATCGAAATGCGCACGACGCGCGATTGATCATTCCGCGCGCGCAGATCCAGCAGCTTCGCGCACAGTTGGATGAGATCGGGGGATCTGACGACAGCGCGGCCGCGACCGGAACCTTCACGCGCACGCAGACGATCGTTAGCGGGACGCTTCTGAGCCTGGCTTTTGTGTTTGGCGGAATGTGGTTCGCGAAGTCGGGGCGTGCGGGCTCGAAAGGAATCACCGCCGCTGTGATGATCCTTACACTGGGCTCGATCGCGACACTGGTTCTCGGTAACGCTGGCCCGCCTCCCGAGGCCCGCAGCATCACCGGAAAGATGTTTTCCGACAGCGTCCACATGTACAAGTTCGGATCTGGAGCGATCAAACTTGAAGTTTCGGATACGGAGCAAATGCCCGAACTCATTGTGCCCGATCCTCCAAAAACTGCCAGCGAATAAAGTGGATGCAGCGAGTTGATGACCTGTCACTGCCGGCTATCTCGAGTGCGAATCTGCTGATCGCGGGATTCGTGCTGTGCTGTGCGCTCGCGGCAATGTTGATCGGAGCATTTCCGCTCCAGCTTTCAATCCTTACGGTTTTTCTTTTTGCCGGCGTTCACAATTTGATGGAGTTCCGGTACTTCGTCGCGCGAATGCCGATCAGGTGGGGAAGGTCGCGGACGTATTACCTGGTTGCTATCTTCGGGGTCATCGTCCTGACTGCCGCGTACCTGACTCTTTATTTTTCCAGCGGCAACTGGATATGGAGCAGCGACAACTACGCACCTTTGATCCTAACTTGGAATTCCGCATTCATTTTTTGGATCGGAGCGCTTTTATATCTTCGCGGAAAGCAGAAGAGCGGCGATTGGGGCTGGGCTATTCCGCTGATGCTTTTCCTTGCTGCGGCGGCGTGGGCAGCTCCCCAGTATTGGAGCTTATCGCTCGTTTACATCCATCCGCTCGTCGCACTCTGGTTCCTCGAACGACAGATCCGCCGGACGAAACCCGAGTGGCTCCGCGCGTATCATTTGTGCCTCGCATCGATACCCGCCTTTCTGATCCTGATCTGGATATTTGCCGCCGGGCAGCCGAACCTTACGGATGAAACAAGACTCTTCTGGCGGATCGCACAACATTCAGGAAGCGAGATCCTGCCGGGAATTTCAAGCCACCTGCTTGTTGCGACACACGTCTTTCTGGAATCGATACATTACTTCGCGTGGATTCTGCTGGTCCCGCTCGTCGACCGCCGTGCGATACCTTGGCGACTGAACGAGATTCCCATGTTCTCGAAAGGTAACGGCATCCGAAAGATATTCGCCGCGTTCTGTGTTGTCGCAGTCGGTGTCGTTGTCGCGCTGTGGCTTGGCTTCGCGGTCGATTACACAACAACGCGGGATGTCTATTTCGCCTTTGCGATCGGACACGTGCTGGCCGAGTTTCCGTTTCTTGTAAAGATGATCTGATGGGGTGGCCTGATTCAGAAGTGGGCTTTTGCGCTGCGCCGTTCGCAG
Source organism: Pyrinomonadaceae bacterium (assembly GCA_039934315.1). Classification (GTDB taxonomy): domain Bacteria; phylum Acidobacteriota; class Blastocatellia; order Pyrinomonadales; family Pyrinomonadaceae; genus OLB17. The sequence continues at coordinate 6,254 of JBDTMK010000022.1, forward strand.
CCGAGTCGATAATCAACACGGCTGCAAACCGCAGTCTTGGGGAATCATTTGGTGGGTGCGGGAACTAGGTCCTTTTTCGGAGCTTCTTCGCTTACCGTGGTTTTCTCGTTCAAGGAAATTCCGAAGACCTTTGGATCGTTAATGAAGTCGGCCAACCTTTCCGGACTAAACGTCGCACGAATCACGGCCGCGTTTTCTTTGTCGATCGTGACGAGTGCGATACGCACGTTTTTGCCGTCCTCGCGCATGTACATGTAGGCCTGCTGCCCCTCGGCCGACCGGGCGCGAAGGATCTGGCTCCATTCGGCGGTAAATGAATTTTTCAATACCGACTGCATTTCCTTGTCGAGCGTCTCGCGCGAAAATTTCAGGTCTTCGAACAGCGTTACGCTAAAACTCTTGACGCCGGCAGGACGAATCACATTTACGGCGAAACGCGCGAGCCACATCAGCGGAATCTTCACCTTCTTCGCACGGTATTTTGTTTTCAGATGCCGGACAATCGACTTGTACTCGTTCGATCCGGACGGCGTTGCCGCCGGTGTAATAAATGTAAAGACAAACAGCATGAGGAGACACGCGATTGAGATCTTTTTCATCAACATCGTCTTTCCTCCTTAATGATTTGGTTTCGGGGTGGTGTCCTTTTCCTGCTCGATGTCGATCTTCGGAATGTTCAGTTTGCCGCTCAATTCAGCGAGCAATTCGATGTCGATCGGCCCGATCACATTCACGAGGGCGATGCTTTTCGATTCAGATATGATGACGGCGACCCCGCCCATCACATCGCCGCTGAACATCGTATAGACATCTACCAACTGATTGTTTTTCTTGCTGCGCACATTGGCCAGCTTCTCCCAACCGGGCGCATTGAGCTGCGAGCGAAGGGCGTTGATGTCAGCGATGTTGTATTCGTTCTCGTTCTCGAAACGATAGAGCCGAACATAAATACCCTTGAGGCCGCTTATTGCTTGAGCGACTTTTTTCGCGTTCTCGTCATTGGTCTTGGCCGAAACTCGCTTGGCAAGGTCGAGAAGCTTTCCGTCGATGTTGACCTCGACAACGTCACGGGCCCGGGTCTCCAGGCCGTCAAGCTTTTCGAAGTTTAATCGGGCGTCCTGCGCGAGTGCCGCTGTGGAAGCGACGAGTATGAACAAAAAGATCAGTAGCGAATAATATTTAAGTGACCTCATAATTTTCTCCTAACGCTGATTCTTACTTTCGGTGTCTTCTGTGACTTCAGTCCCGTCGATCGTGTCCTGCACGATCTTCAGCTTCGAGCTGGTAATCGAGAGAGCGAGCATTAACTGTCGGTAAGCAAATTGTTCCTCTTTGGTAAGTTTGGCTATGCCCTCGCTCGGCGCCGAATCCTTCGTCTTCGGCCGGCGGCGGATGGCAGCACTGGTTCCGGTGATAGTCCTTCTGCGAGAGCCCGCGGGCCGATCGTGGCTCTCACGATTCGGGGCCGTTTGCAGCCTCGGTTCGGCAGACACACCGGCGTCGGGCGCATCTGTCGACTCCTGAACGAAAACTATCTCGTCTGAATTTTCGGGCCTGGAATTAGTATTCGAGATCCGAATCCAAACTGCCGTGACGATGGCGACGATCGTCAAAGAAGCAAAGGCCAGAGCAAACGAAATTCGAAAACGCGCAGGCCTTTCAGGCGACACGTCGTTTTGCGGCACGGCCGCGATCGGTGCTGCGGCACGATATCGAAAAACCGCGAGCGCCTTTTCCAATTTCTCGATCTCCGGGTCCTCACCCGTTTTGTACCAAAGATATTCGTCCTTCATGTTCGACCTCCGACCCCGAGGGCCTTTCGCAAGAGCTCCATTCCCCGATGAAGATTTACCCGGACCGATTCGGGCTTCAGACCTGTCCTTTCAGCGATCTCGTTTCCGGTCATTCCTTCCACGAGCCGCAGAATCAAAGTTTCACGATAAGTTTCCGGCAGCTCTCGAATCGCCACCAAAATTTCCCGGGCCTCTGCATCCCGATTATTTGTGCTCGTCAGATCGTCCGAAAGTTCTTCCGTCGTCCTCGACTGACGGTAGAATTCCGCAGCCTGGTTTCGCGCGATCTTTACGAGCCACGCCCCGATCGCGTTCTTTTCGCGCAGCGTGTCGAGTTTGTTGTAGGCCACGAGAAAAACATCCTGCACGATGTCCTGCACGTCATCACCCGGCACACGGGCGAGTACGATGCCGTGAACCAGCGGAGCGAACATCCGGTAGATATCGCCGAAAGCTTCTTTATCGCCGGCACATGCCCGATCGACCAGATGGGCTTCCGTTGGAACGGTCGCTTCGTTGGTTCGAGTCTTGGGGCCGAACAAAAACATGTTTCGGGCGATTTCGCTGTTAGACATTTCGTGGTCCGGAGAGAGCTTGCGTGATAGCGTGCCGGTAATATAGACGATTCCGGGCGCGAAATGTTAACAAGACCGCTAAAAAATTTATCGAGCGGCGGATTTGTTTGCGGGTGTGTTAAGCTTTCGGCGTTTTTTGCGTCTTATGCTCGGACCCTTGCTTTCATTCTTTGACGAAGTCAATTTAGTGCAGACGCAGAGCCTGCCGATAGGCGACTTGTGGTTTTTTCTGCCGTTCGGTTACATCGTGACTATACTGATCGAAACACCCATCCTGGTTTTAGGGCTCCCTCGCAAACTCACTGTCAGACAAAAATTGTTATGCGGTGTCTGGCTGACAGCGTGTACGTATCCGATAGTGGTGCTCGTTCTGCCTTCGATCTTTTTCGGGGCACCGAGGTGGGAGTACCTTGCAGTCGCAGAAACTTTTGCTCCCGTCGGCGAATGTTTCATCTTCTGGCTTGCGTTCCGGACCAGGGAGTTACTTCATACACGTGACTGGATCCGTTCATTTGTAATCATTGTGATCGCCAACATTGGTTCGTTTTCGGTGGGCGAGATATTGAACTATTTCGGCTGGTTCGGCTTGTTGTGACATGTGCTAATCTGTGGATTCATTTTTCATGGAGCTGCGGATCACCGAAATCTTTCTTTCGATACAGGGCGAGTCCTCTCACGCCGGACGCCCCTGTTCCTTCGTGCGCCTGACAGGCTGCCCGATGCGCTGCGTGTGGTGCGACAGCGAATACACATTCACCGGCGGTGAGAAAATTGCATTCGAAGGTATCTTCGCGAAGCTCGAGGAATTCGGCAGCAAACTTGTCGAAGTGACGGGAGGAGAACCGCTGGCGCAGACGAACGTCTTTCCGTTTATCGCTGAGCTTTGCGACCGTGGATACGAAGTGCTGATCGAAACGGGCGGATATGTTTCGACCGACGAGGTTGACCCGCGTGCTTCGATAATCCTCGATGTGAAGTGTCCAGCCTCAGGCGAGGCGGAGCGAAACCACTGGCCGAATCTCGATCGCGTGCGCAGTGAGAAGGATGAAGTGAAGTTTGTGATCGCCGAGATGAACGACTGGGAGTACGCTCGGACGGTGATCAGGGAATATGATCTGATGAATCGTGCTAAAGAGGTGTTGATCTCACCCGTACATGGGATGGAAAATCTAAGCGATCTGGCGGAAGCAGTTTCGCGAAGCGGTCTTGACGTGCGGTTGAATCTGCAACTCCACAAATTTATTTGGGGGGCTGATGTGCGCGGTGTATAAATCAGGTTTTCACGCAAAGCCGCTAAGACGCAAAGCGATCTTTAAATACATTCAGAAGAATTAATTATTTTTTACTTTGCGTCTTAGCGGCTTTGCGTGAAAATCTCTCCATGACTGAAAACGAAATCTCCCGCATTGTCGTCGACTCCGCGTTCAAAATTCATACATCGCTCGGTCCAGGACTATTCGAGTCAGTGTATGAGGTGACAATGGCTCATGAATTGGTGAAACGCGGGCGTCAGATCGTTTGCCAACGCGGGATACCCCTTGTTTACGATGAGGTAAAACTTGAACTGGGATTCAGAGCAGATATCATCGTCGACCGGAAGGTAATAATCGAAATCAAGTCCGTCGAGTCGATCGGGCGGGTGCACGGGAAGCAGTTACTTACGTACTTGCGACTTACCGACCTTCGGTTAGGACTCCTGATAAACTTCAACGTAGATTTAATCAAGACCGGCATACAACGCGTCGTAAATAATCTCTAGTGAGTCACCAGCAGGAAGTAGCAGCGATCGTTCTAGTGTCCGGCGGGATGGACTCATGCGTTACGACGGCGATCGCACGGGAAGAAGCTGACAACCTCGCGCTTCTCCACATCTCTTATGGCCAGCGGACCGAACGACGTGAGCGGAAGGCGTTTAACGACGTTGCCGATTTCTACCGGATCGAACAACGGTTCGACGTCTCCATCGAGTACCTGGCCAGGATCGGCGGGTCGTCGCTGACAGACGAAACGATAAAAGTATCGGACGCAGATCTCGAATCGAAAGAGATCCCGACGAGCTACGTTCCATTTCGAAACGCGAACATGCTTTCGATCGCAACGAGCTGGGCCGAGGTCATCGGAGCGAGCGCGATCTATATCGGCGCCGTCGCGGAAGATTCGAGCGGCTATCCGGATTGCCGTCCGGAATTTTTTGACGCATTTCAAAAGACGATCGACGTGGGAACGAAGCGCGGAACGCGAATCGAGATTCGGACTCCCGTCATCCATCTTTCAAAAGCCGAGATAGTCGAAAAGGGCTTTGAGTTGAATGCACCGCTCGATCTGACGTGGTCCTGTTATCGACGCGAGGACCTTGCCTGCGGAACGTGTGACTCTTGCGCTCTCAGACTTCGTGGATTCGCGCGTGCTGGACATCCCGATCCTATTCCTTATGCAGTGAACTAAAATACGGAGGACGAAGAATGATACCGACGAAGGGTTTGTACATAGCAATATTTTTGATCCTGTTAGCAGGGACAAACTTCGGCCAGGCGGGTACGCGATTTACTTCCGCATACACGAGTCTTGGCGCGGGGTGCAAGACGCTAAGCGGGAAGAACGGGACCGACGACGCAAGCCTGTGCCGAGGTGTTGGTGGATACCAGATCCGCGTTTACGGTTCGGCGGCGTTAGTTCACATCAATGCCGAGATGAAAGGGGAAGAAGGATCGGAAAGCCTCGCGACATTAAGCGTAGATTTTAACGAAAGCAAGACGCGTGTCGAATGGCGACTTGCGAACGGCAAACCTTTTGCCGTTATCCTGCGCGTGCCTAAGTATGGCGATCCCACGGACGACAATCCGTATTTCGGAAAAGTGGTCGGTGAGCAATTGATCATTCGCGGGCTGAAGGGCTACGAGATCGATCTCGCGGTGGACGCAAAGACGGCGAACGCGAATGCAAAAGCACGCGAGCTCGCCGATAAGGCATATTCAGAGCCGAAATAAACGTTAGTTTCGCGCGGCGTCACGAACGTCGCGCTTAGTCCTACCTAAAACTACCAGCACGCCCCCGATTATCATTCCGACAACTCCGCCAACACTCCACAGCAAGGCATTTAGTATTTTGTCGCCGACGGCGCCGATACCTGCGTTTGCCGAGGCATCGAGCGCCATCAAGCTTGAATAAATACTCCACACAGTTCCCAATGCTCCGCCCAAGAAACTCATGACGACAACCGCTATCCCAGCCTTTTGCATCGAGCTTATTCGTGCCATCTCTGTCGCCTCATTTACCAACGGATTAGTGATCGCTTCTTTCTTAGCACGTAGATCGGCGAGTCGACCTTCGAGGTCACCTATCTCAGCGTCCATCTTCGCGACATCCCGAAAACTTAGCTTGTGCGGGATCAGTGTAACGACCGTTACCGAAGCCAGCAATATTCCCATCACTCCGAGGACGCGATAGATGAGATCGCGAAATCATGCGCCGAACGCCCTCGCCATTCTCCTTCATGTTTTGATTCGTCTGAATTCATATTCGAAAAAGTGTTAGCACTGATGTCCTTTTCTTTTTCAGACGGATACTCTACTTCGCGCCGCGTCATTTTTAAGGCAGCCTCTGAACGTGGAAATTAATCAGACGGCGAGGCGCTTTCTTGTTATCTTCAGTCCGTTCAGATTCCCGAGTGCTGCGAATGCGATCTTTTCAGTTTTAAAGAATTCGCGGGCAATATTGCGGACGTCGTCGAGCGTCACCGCATTAACGTTGGCCAGCGATTCTTCAAGCGTGATCTGACGGCCGTGCAGCATCTCTGATTGCGCAAGCGAAGCCGCTCGCGACGCCGAGTCTTCCAGGCTCATCAACACCGACACGCGGGTCTGCTCCTTGGCCAGTTCGAGCTCGTCCGCCGTGACGCCTTTTTCGGCCACATCACGCATTTCAGCGATAGTGATATCGACGACCTCGAGAGTTTGCTGGGGCGAGGTCGCGGCGGATACTGTGAAGATCCCACAGTCATTGAACATGATGGCGCTCGCACCGACGCTGTACGCTAACCCGCGCTCCTCGCGGATCTTCTGCCACAAACGACTCGACATTCCCCCGCCCATAATTTGCGCAAGAATGTCCGCTTCGTAGCGACGCCTATCACGGCCCGAAACGAGAGGCGTGGCGATGATCACATGCGCCTGTTCGAGTGTGCGGTTTTGTTTGATTATGATCGGCGCCGCCACTTGAGGAGCCTGGGATTTTATCCGCGCGCGCTTTTCAAACGCAGAGATCGCGGAGTTCGCAGAGGATGGAGTGTTGGCTTTACTCCGCGATCTCCGCGGGCTCTGCGTGGAAAAAAGCATCGAGTTGGAAAGCTCGAGGATCTTCTCATGCTTAATATTTCCCGCCGCTACGATGATGACGTTCTCAGGCCGAAATATTTTTCGGTGATATTTCCGCGTCGCTTCGCGATCGAAAGTGCGAACCGTCTTTTGTGTGCCGGCGATCGAAAGCCCGAGCGGGTGCCCGGGAAAGAACGCGCGGCTGAAGATCTCACCGAGCAGGTCCTCGGGCGAATCGTCCGTCATTTTAAGCTCTTCGATTATCACTCGCTGCTCGCTCAGCATTTCGTTTTTATCGAAACGCGGTTGGCTCAGCATGTCGGCGATAAGGTCGAACGCAGCCTCAAGCTGGTCATCGATGACCTTGATCGCAAAACCCGTCTCTTCATGCGTTGTGAACGCTTCGAGGGTGCCTCCGAAACGGTCCTGTTCGATCGCGATGTCGAGAGGAGTGCGGCGTTTCGTCCCCTTGAACACAGCGTGCTCGATGAAATGCGTTATGCCGTTAAGTTCGTTTGGCTCGTTTCGTGAGCCGACACGCAAAAAGAATCCCAAGGTAACGGATCGAACGCTCGGCATGCGGTCGGTGAGCACGACGAGGCCATTTTGGAGACGTGTTTCGTTGATAATTTCTTTCATGCGAATTAAGCATTCAAGAATCGCACACGCCGCTGGCTAAGGCTAACGGGACACTAAGCCTATCCCCAATATTGACTAAATAATTACTGTTCGCTAAAGTTAGTGATTACTTACTTACTTGATATTTGCGATTTTCATGAGCGAGAAAGTTTTAAATAAGAACGCACCAGGGAACGAAGACTCCAACATTCATCAGACCAACGGGAACGGTCGAGGCACGACCATGCTACCGGAGCCGCAGACGCAAACAAGGCCGCCTGCGGAACTTACGGCGCCCGAGTTGGATCCTGACGCTACCGAGCCAGATGACGCCCCGGCGGGCAATGGAAAGCGCCGGCGCCTTTTTATTATCGGCGGTATGGCCGCGGTCGTCGTGGCGATAGCGGGTACGTTTTACTGGCTGTACACCCGTCAATTCGAAACGACAGACGATGCCTTCGTGGAGGCCGACATTACGCAGGTCGCCCCGAAGGTTCCGGCGTACGTCCGGAAGATCCACGTCTCTAATAATCAGTACGTCCATAAAGGCGATCTCCTCGTTGAACTCGACCCGGCGGATCTTCAGATACATCTTCAGCAGGCGAAGGCGCAGCTCGAGCTGGCACGCAGCCAGCGGCAAGTGGCTGCGGCGACGGTCGATCTAACAGAGAAGACTGCCTTTGCCGGCCAGCAGTCGGCGAAGTCGAACGTCAAATCCGCTCGTCAGAATGTCGAGCAGCAGAGATTGGCTTCACAGGCCCGCCAATCTCAGATCTCACAGGCGGAGGCGGCGGCGCGTACGGCCCGTGCAAATTTGGGGCAAACGCAGGCGCAAGTCCCGGGCGCACGATCCAACCTTCAGCTCGCGCAAGTCGAATATGACCGGCGGCTCAACCTTTTTAATCGCGGTGACATTTCGCACGAAAATCTCGATCAGGCGCAGAACCGTTTGCAGACTGCACGCGCACAGCTCGATGAAGCGCAGCAGGCCGTGACCGGTGCTCAGTCCCGGGTTAACGAAGCCCAGGCGAATGTCCGCACCGCCCAGGATACTTTTCGCCAATCCGTTGCTCAGGTCGGCTTGACGCAATCGCAGGTCGGCGAATCGCAAGGCCGCTTGCAGGACGCAGCAGCGGCGCCCGAGCGGGTCGAGGTTAGCCAGATGCAGGTCGGCAGCGCTGAAGCTGCTATCCAGGCCGCCGAGGTCGCCGTCGCCCAAGCCGAACTGGAACTTTCATATACGAAGATCACCGCTCCCGAAGACGGTTTCGTTACGCGCAAAACCGTCGAGGAAGGTCAGCTCGTTCAGGTCGGGACGCCGTTGATGGCAATCTCGCAATCCGACGAGGTGTGGGTTGTAGCAAATTTCAAGGAGACGCAGCTCGAGTTTATGCAGCCCGGTCAGAAGGTCCAGATCGAGGTCGACGCTTTTCCCAATGAGGAATTTGAGGGCCACATCGAGAGCCTGCAGGCGGGCACGGGTTCCAGATTCAGCGTGCTGCCGGCCGAGAACGCGACGGGCAATTTCGTCAAGGTCGTCCAGCGGGTGCCGGTCAAGATCGTGTTCGACGAGCCTGCGGACAAGGTCAAGCGGTTGGTCCCCGGGATGTCGGTCGAGCCCTCGGTCAAAGTCAGATAAGCGGGCCCGATGGAAGAGCAACAGCAGTGGGTCCCAAGTTTTAACCCGTGGCTTATCGCGATCTCGGTGATGCTCGCGACGGTGATGGAAGTGCTCGACACCTCGGTAGCCAACGTCGCGCTCCCGCACATTTCGGGGAACCTTTCTGCCACCACCGAAGAAGCGACGTGGGTCCTCACGAGCTATCTCATCTCGAACGCTATCATCCTTCCCGCGACCAGCTGGATCACGAAATTCATCGGCCGCAAACGCTTCCTCATCATCTGCATAATTCTGTTTACGATCGCGTCGGCACTCTGCGGAGCCGCGCCGAATCTTACGTTCCTCATAATTGCACGGATCCTTCAGGGCCTTGCCGGAGGTGCGCTTCAGCCGATCGCACAGGCGGTGCTGCTTGAAAGTTTTCCGCCCGCGAAACGCGGAGCGGCGATGGCGTTGTATGGAATGGGAGTCGTCGTCGCCCCGATCATCGGACCGACTCTCGGCGGCTGGATCACCGACAACTACTCGTGGCGCTGGATCTTCTACATCAACTTACCTGTCGGGGCGCTCGCCGCGTTTATGGCGAACACGTTCGTCGAAGATCCGCCGTATCTCCAGGGACAAAAGCCAGGGAAGATCGATTACATCGGTTTTGGATTAATGGCGCTCGGGCTCGCCGCGCTCGAATTGACTCTCGATCTCGGCCAGCAGCGTGACTGGTTCGAATCGCCACTGATCGTGTTCACTACGACGATGTCCGCGGCATCGATCATCGGTTTCATCATCTGGGAACTCTACGTCGACGAGCCGATCGTAAATCTGCGCGTTTTTCTGAATCGAAATTTTGCGGTCGGGTGCGCGATGATCGCGGCGGTCGGCGTCGTGCTCTACGGCTCGACTGCGCTTTTGCCTTTGTTTCTGCAAACGCTGCTCGGATATCCCGCAGTCGAGAGCGGACTCGCGGTCAGTCCTCGCGGTATCGGTTCGATCATTTCGATGGTCATCGTCGGCCGATTGATCGGATGGGTCGATGGAAGATTCTTGATCGCGTTCGGCTTCTGCGTTCTCGGGGCGTCGACCTGGGCTTTTACCGGTCTCAATCTCTACATCGCTCAGACGAACATTATTTATCCGATGATCGTGTCCGGATTCGCGATGGGTTTTGTATTTGTTCCGCTGACGACCATGGCGATGGCTACGCTTTCGCAGAATGAGATCGGTAACGCTTCGGGCATTTACAATTTGATGCGTAACACAGGCGGCTCGGTTGGGATTGCGATCATGACAACGATGCTTGCCCGCAATGCTCAGGTCCACCAAGCCGTGCTCGTGACGCATGCGACGCCTTACGACACGGCTTACCAACAACTCATACAGCAATTGACGACGACATTTTCGCGGACGATGGACGCGGCGTCAGCCGCCCAGCAGGCGACGGCGACTGTTTACAGGATGATCGTAAAACAGGCGATGGTACTTTCGTACATCGATAATTTCCGCATCCTCGCGATCCTGTGTTTTATCTGCGTTCCGGCATCGTTCATCTTCAAGCGAGTCCGTAATGCGAAAGCGGTTGAAGGCGCGCACTGAAGAAGACGGGAGACAGGAGACAGGAGACAGGAGGCAGGAGACAGGAGACAGGAGGCAGGAGGCAGAAGGCAGGAGACAGGAGGCAGAAGAGAGGAGGCAGAAGAGAGTAGGCAGGAGACCTGGAGCAAGAAACAAAGAACAAAAAACAAGAAACTCGAAACTCGAAACAAAAAAAGGGAGACGCGATTTTGCGTCTCCCTTCTCAGGTCTCCTGCCTTACTTAGTCCCGTTCGCCTTCACAGGCGAGTTGTCGGTCTTCTGCATTTGATCCTTGAAGAGATTCAGCAGTAAGAGAGTTCCGATGCCGCCGCCTTCGCCGGCTCCGCCGCCGCCGGTCGCCATGATGTCCGGTGTGATGCGGACCCCTTTCTCGCCGATGACCTTGAGCGTTTCGACGATCGCGACGCCTTGCGCGCCTAGTGCGTTGACCTGTTCGCGATAAGCGACACCCTGAGCTTCACCGATGAGCCGCATCTTCTCAGCTTCGGCCTTACCGGTTTCGCTGATGTAATACGCCTCGCCCTCGGCTTCCTTCTTGCGCTGCTCGCTTCGTTTGCCTGCGATGTCGACGCCAACCGTCGCTTCCATCAAGCTCTTCTGATTGTCGGCCTGCGAGCTCGTCCTTTCTAATTCGATACGCTTCACTTCCGCCTCACGTTGAGCGTCGTACATATTCTGACGCTGCTCGGCGAGGATCTTTTCGGTCTGCGTTTTCATCAGCTCTTCGGGCAGGCGGATGTGGCAGATCAAAACGTTGACGACGTCAACGTGGTATTTCAGCAAGTGCATTCGCACTCGAGCTTCGGCGCGTTCCTGTTCCTCGTGACGATTTTGGAGATAAGCCATTGCGGACGATTCGGATGCCTGATTCCGAAAGATCGAGTCAATCAGCGGATGCATCACATTCTGCACGAGCCTGGTTACATCGCCGATCTTTGCGACCATGAAAGGTGCGTCTTCGGGCTTTACGCGAAAGACTACGCGCACCTCAAGCTGCATCGTAAAACCGTCTTTCGAGATCACCTCGAACGGGTCGAATGTATTCGCCAGCTCGCCTGCGGTCCATTCGACGGTCTGATTGGTCGTCGGAATAATGATCGGCGACACGGCAAGCGTATTTACGTAATATCGTCCCGGCCCGACAACCGATTCCTGGATACCCCGAAAACCTTCGGGCACGACGTAGGCTTCGTGAGCACCGCTATCGAGCCGCTTGTCGGCCGGGTCGCTCGCCATCAGCTCCGCCCTGATCTCTTCGATCGAGCTCTTATCGCCGTCGACCTTATCGAGCTTTGCCGCCGCGATCTTCATCTGCTCCTGCTCTTCCTGCTCAAGGCGTTCCCGGATCTTTTGCGCCATAGCAC
>JBDTMK010000023.1:0-17947 GCA_039934315.1 Pyrinomonadaceae bacterium
GGCAATCGAATCCGGTCTAGCGATAACGAAAGGGCGCGCGGTCAGTGTTGTACCGCCGCCCGCAACTCGAGCCCCTGCCCGCGTACGCTAGATTCTTAATCGCAAATGGAAAGTAAAAAGCCGAACTGTTTTACAGCCCGGCTTTTTCATTTTACTTTCCACTTCCTGGAACATACTCCCAATGCCACGGTTCGTAGTAGTACGGATAAAACCCGAAACGGTGTGCGTTCTTAACAAGCCACTTGTAAACGGGAGTCTGCACCTGAACCATCCGATTTGCATCAAGCGTTTTTACAGGCTCGCCGCCGACGTAAATATCCAGCGCATGTCCGGTCGAGTGCGGACTGTTTTTCGCGAGGGCTCCACGCCCGGCATTCGGGTCCTTCTTCCGCAACGCATCCTGATATTCCTGTGAGCGATAAGCCGAGACGATACGAAGGAATTTCTCTTCCGGTGCAAGCTCGCCATCCTTCGTCAGCTTCAGCTCGTGCTGAAGGTCCTTCGCTGCGAGGGCTATCATTTTCTTATAGGCCGCGTAGGTGTCGCGTTCGAGCTGCAGCATGTCGGTCGAACGGGTCGGATCGAAAAACTCATTTATCGGGGCGGATAAAAGGTTATCTGCTTGGGAAATTCCGAACCTTCCGAGACGGCGAGACTGCCAGTATTTTCTAAACGTTTCGAGGGTCGCTTCATCCAGAACTCCGGTTTCCGCAAGGCCTGCATTCGACTGCCAGTTCGAAACACCCAAAGCGAAGTCAGCCGAGTCAGGGGCCGTGTCGACGCCTATCGCTTGTGAGATCAAGGGCACATAGATGTTCCAACCGGTCTGCGTTTTTCCGCCGAAGTCCCATGACAACGAATTTCGAAGCCGGGCGTTTTCCGAGGCAGCTCTTGTGAACGCCGTGGAATTTTTGCGCTCGACCTTCATGACCGATGCTGTCTGCTTGACCATCGGTCCCGCGACACGCGTTCGTTCCTGGGCCGAAACATCAAAGCCGCCCAGCAAAGCGTAGGCAAAAATACAACTGACAAGACTTAGGGCTGCAGATGGAATTAAAATGCGGTTTTTCATAATGAAAGCGAAAACTCAGATGTCGGTCGCTCTGCGGTGGTTCGCCGCCGATTATTTTACAGCATTTTCGAGGGCGGACTTAAGACTTGTGAATTTAAATTCGTACCCGGCATTTCGCACCCGCTTAGGTTCGAGACGCGTACTCTGGATGAGAAGCGCATCGCCCATTTCGCCGAAGACAAGATTGACCGCGAACTCGGGAAGCGGAAGGAATGTCGGACGATAAAGAACGTCGCCAAGGGTTTTGGTGAACTCTTCGTTCGTCACTGGATTAGGGCTCGCCACGTTTACAGCACCCCGAAGGTTTTCATTTTCGATAGCAAAGTTTACGATGCCCACCACATCGTCGAGCGAGATCCAGCTCATCCACTGCTTTCCGCTGCCGATAACTCCGCCGACTCCGAACTTGAACGGAGTCATCATCGTCGCAAGCGCTCCGCCGTCTTTCGACAACACTATGCCTGTGCGGAGAAGCACGGTCCGTATTCCGGAGTCTTCAGCTCGCCGCGACTCCGTTTCCCACTCTTTGCAAACCTCTGAGAGGAAGGTATCGCCGGGCCGACTGGTTTCCGTCATAATCTCGTCTCCGCGATCACCATAAAATCCCATCGCTGAGCCTGCAATAAAAACTTTCGGTTTTTGATCTAGTTCCGAGAGCGTTTTGACGAGGCTGCGTGTTCCATCAACACGGCTGTCCCGGATCGCTTTCTTCTTCTCGTCCGTCCATCGGAGCCCCGCGATCCCCTCGCCGGCGAGATGAACAACGGCGTCGAGCCCTTCGAGCCGAGCCAGATCCTCCTCTCGAAAGCCATCTTTAACCGTCCACTGGATCTCGTTTTCGCGCTTCGGCTCTCTGCGTCCGGCAAGAAGCACTTCATATCCCTTCCCTGCGAAAGAATGTTGCAATGCTTTTCCGATCAATCCACTGGCACCTGTGATTAGAATTCGCATAATTCAAGAAATAGAATCGAGCAGAACCCGCGCCGGAAGATGTCTCCCTAATGCTGAGTTCTTTCGAGATCTTGGCTCGAGCCAGAGACGGCTTTCTTGTTTCGTGTCATTCGTGTGATTCGGGGTTTGGTTCTTAAAAGCCTAAGCACGAATCACACCAATCACACGAAAAGGAAAACCCACGAAAGCCCCATTCGCCTTCCGCCCGACTCACGGCACTTCTGCACTTAAAATCTTACTACCTACTGAGCGGGTGACGGCATTCGCAACTCGTCCTGAACAAATCTCACCATCATCGTGATCTCGCGATCTGTGAGCTGTCCACGAAACGGTGTCATCCCGTTTCCACCGTCGGCGATATGCCGGTAGATCTGCTCGTCGGTCTTATATTTGAATTCGCCCTCGCGCAGATTCGGGATTCGCCTGCCGTCATCGAGCGTCTTACCTTCACCTTCCGGCCCGTGACAGATAGCACAATTTTGTCTAAACAGAGACGCTTCGTATGCTTTGCTTTCAGCGATCACGTAACGCTTTGATTTGCCGCTGCTGCAGGCGATCGTCGCGGTGACAATGCAAAAGGCGATCGCAAATAACTTAAGACATCTAACTGTGGGCAACCTTCTTTTTCTTTCACTCACCATTCACAGTTTATCGATCACCATTAATCGTCGCTTCTTCCCTCAACGCGCGCTTGAAGATCTTACCGGTTCCGCCGATCGGAAGCTCACTGCGAAACTCGACATGACGCGGATATTTATTCGCGGCAAACTGCTGCTTGCACCACGTCGTGAATTCAGCTTCGCTCAGATCGGCGCCTTGTTTGAGCACGACAAAAGCTTTTACTTCCTCGCCGAGCCTTTCGTCGGGAACGCCGATCACCGCACAGAGCGATACGGCCGGATGTGTGATGATCACTTCCTCCAACTCGCGCGGGTAGACGTTATAGCCGCCGCGCAGGATCATGTCCTTTTTTCGATCGACGATCGACAGATACCCTTCGTCATCAACAATGCCGATGTCGCCGGTATGGAACCATCCATTGCGGAACGCTTCGGCCGTGGCCTCGGGGCGTTTGTAATATCCCTTCATTACATTCGTACCTCGGATCACGACCTCGCCGCGCTCGCCACGAGGCACTTCCTTATCGTTCTCGTCGAAGCAGCGTACATCGACGCCGAAAATTGGCTGACCGACCGAGCCGGGCTTTGAAGGCTTTTCGAAATGATTGAACGTCGCAAGCGGCGAGGTTTCCGAAAGGCCGTAACCTTCCATCACGCGGACGCCGAACTTTTCCTGGAACGCCTTCATGACCTCGACAGGCATCGGAGCGCCTCCGGATGTACAAACCGCCATTGAATCCGAAACACGGCTGATGTCGTAGCCGGTCTCCTCGACAAACTTCAAGATCGCCCAGTACATCGTCGGTACGCCGACCCAAAAATTCACCTTTTCCTCGACCATCGCATCGAGCGCCGCTTTCGGCTCGAATCGCGGCAGCAGCACAATTCGATTACCGCCGTAAATGTTCGTGTTCATTTGCACGGTCTGGCCCGTCGTATGGAAAAGCGGCAGCGTGATGAGAACCGTTTTCTGTTTGCCGTCGGTAAAATTCAGAACGGGCAGATGAGTATTCCAGGTCGTCGTCACGTTCGACATTAGATTAAGATGGGTCAATTCCGCTCCTTTCGGCTGGCCCGTCGTGCCCGATGTGTAAAGGATCGCGCAGGTGTCCGATGGAGCTGTCGGATAGGTCTCGAATTTCTCCGGTGCGTTTGCCATGATCTGTGCCAGCGTTTTGTGCTCCGGAAAAGGATTCGCACCTGACGCGTCAGACGTTGAGGCGCCCAGCAAACACTGTTTGGTTATGACAACGAGGTGCTCACAGGTATCGACTTCGTCGAACGCCTCCTTGACACATTCCCCAAGCGGAAGCTCGTCCGTCCCCTCAAAAACGAACACGGCTTTTGCGTCGGAATCACGCAGGTGATATGCGACCTCGCGCGGCTTGAAAAGAACATTCATCGGGACCACCGCCGCACCGGCTTTCATGATCCCGTAATACACGACCGGGAAGAACGGCAGATTCGGACAGCTCAACGCAACCTTGTCGCCGTGTCCTATGCCCATTTCAGTAAGGGCATGCGCTACCTGACTCGACATGGCGTCGAGTCGGCCATACGTCATGCGGACATCGCCGCAAACTATCGCTTCTTTTTGCGGAGCAAGCCTCGCATGATGCGACACCATTGACGCGAGATTGAGCGTGGTAGCGGTAGACTCCATAGGATTTCTTACAGTGGAGAGGTCGATTTTTACTAAGATAGCACATGTCTAATCGCAGATACTCTGATGCATTTCCGGCCAAGAACTCTGACCAATCGGGCGCGATTTGAACAAACTCTCGTTTCAAACGGGAAGCCCTTCCCTCTCGACGGTTTTATGAAAAACACAAATTTCCCGACGAGCGTAATGAAGACGCTCACTGTCGTACTCACGTACCTATTTGTACTCCGACCTCATTTTTGCAGGAGGCGTTTCTACTTAATTTAGGTTGTTAATTAGGACCGCTGGCTCCAGCCGGCTCATCTCGAAAACTCACCGTCTTACTTGAGCCGATCGCCGCGTCGATCCGCTGGATCGAGTGCACACGAAACTCCTCGTGCTGCTCAGGAAAGTCCGTCCGGAAATGTCCGCCTCTCGATTCTTCCCGCCAGAGCGCCGCGTTTGCGACAAGCGACGCAAGCGTTACGAAATTTCGAGACGAGACGCTCAAGTTCGACTTCGATATCTGATCAAACTCCGCAATAGCCCGACGCAACGCGCTGGCATCCCGCAAGATCCCGACGCGTTCCCACATAACGCGCTTAACGCGCTTGCGGACCGCAGTCGAAATCTGAGTCCCGGGCCCCAAGTCGCTAGTCCCAGATTCTCGCCCGCTTAGTTTGGGAGTTGGGACCTTGGACTTGAGACTATCCAGAGCCGCTGCTTCCCCCGCTCTCGCGCCAAACACCAATCCTTCGAGCAGCGAGTTGGAAGCCAACCGGTTCGCGCCGTGGACGCCTGTACAGGAAACTTCGCCTGCGGCGTAGAGCCCGGGCAAAGTCGTTCTTCCCCAGAGATCGGTGCGAACTCCGCCCATGCAATAGTGGGAAGCCGGCGATACGGGGAGCCTGTCGTGCGTGATATCAAGCCCGAATGCGGCGCAGGTTTCGTGAATTTTCGGAAAGCGTTCTTTCAGGAATTTAGCGTCGAGCGCCGTCATGTCGAGAAAGACATGCCTCGAACCGGTCCGCCGCATTTCGGCGACTATTGACCGCGATACGATGTCGCGCGGCGCGAGCTCGAGCCGCTCGTCGTACCGCTCCATAAATCGATCGCCTGCAGTATTTCGTAAAACGCCGCCTTCACCACGCATCGCCTCGCTCAATAGAAATCGAGGAGCGCCTTCGACGCTCAGCGCCGTCGGGTGAAACTGGATAAACTCCATATCCGCCATTTCGGCTCCCGCGAAATACGCCATCGCCATCCCGTCCCCAGTCGCGACAGGCGGATTGGTCGTGTGCAGAAACAATTGCCCCGCACCGCCCGTGCAAAGTATTACGGCGTTCGCGAAAACATCGCGCGGGGCGCGGAGGATCGGATCGAGATATCGGACTCCGACACATCGTCCGTCGCTGACGATCAAACTTTCCGTGTTAGCGAACGGAAGCAAATTGATGGATTTCTCAACGCCGGCTCGAGCAATGAGGGATCGGACCAATTCTTTGCCGGTTGAGTCGCCGTGCGCGTGAAGGATGCGCCGACGCGAGTGGGCCGCTTCCTGTGTGAAAACAAGCTTGCCGCCTTCACGGTCAAACTCGGTTCCCCAACCTATAAGCTGTTTGATGTATCCCGTGCCTTCATTGACCAGGGTCTCCACCGCTTTTTCATCACAGAGACCCGCGCCGGCTATCAGAGTGTCGTCCTCATGAAGCTCCGCATCATCGTCGTCCGACAACACGACGGCGACTCCACCTTGCGCGTATTCAGTGTTCGACTCGCTCGCCTTATCCTTTGTCAGGACCGTAACGCGCGCTCCGCTTTCAGCCAGGGCGATGGAAGAACGAAGACCGGCCACACCGCTACCGATAACAATGAAATCTGTGATCAGTGACACTGAGACAGAATTTAGCAACTGCCGCCCTGAAAGTCTAAATACGGGCATCTCCAAAAAACTGATTGACGGTCTTTAAGAGATCTTCGTAGCTGGGCGGCGGTGATTCCGTGATTCTCGGAAGGCTTGTACAGTCCTTTGAAGGCACGTTTCGCCGACAGTTGAGCTCCCATGCAAAACGCAAACACGACATGAAGAAAAAATAAAAAAGCCTGCACGTGCGCACAGGCTTTCTTTTTTGGCTGACCCGGTTTTATGCTCCCGGAATTTTTAGCTCTTGCCCCGGAAAGATCTTGTCCGGATCCTTCAGGATGCCCTGATTAGCTTGATAGATCTGCTGCCAGGTGATGCCGTACTTCTCACCGATCTTGCTCAGATTATCGCCGGCCACAACCGTGTATGTGTGCCCTTCGCCGCCACCCGCGGCAGCTCCGCCGGCATTTACGTTCAACATAAGATCGCCCGCCCGGTAGTCCGGATCGATGCGGTTGTACTCGTCCCAAAGCTGCTGCTTCGCTTCCTCGCTCGGCGCAGTTCCGTTAATGTGAAGAACGCCGTCGCCTTCGCTCAATTCGTAGCTTGTGCCGTTCTGATTCGCCAGCTCGAGCAGCGTCTGATATTTTTCTTGTAAAGACATTTCGAAGTTCCTCCCTGCTTATTTACCCTTCTGAAGCTGGTTAATTAGTTTGCCCGCTCCCGATTCATTGACGACCTTGATGCATTCGGCAAACTTGGCTTCCGGAACGGTGCCACTCAAGGTAACAGTGCCGTTCGCGACGCTAACGGTCGCTCCGGTACAGCCCGCCTTTTTCAGATTTTCCTCAACCTTCCCACTCAGCATCGGGTCGGCCGCCGCCGGAACCGGAGTCGGTAATGGCCGAAGCGTTGTGCTGTCCGTTACAGACTTAACGCCTTCAACAGATTTTGCAGAAGCAGCAGCTTTGTTCTTTACCGTGATGTCGGCAACTTCACCGCTCAATGTCGCAACGCCGCCGTTCACAGCAACCGTCACGCCCGTCACACTATCGGCCGCAAGCTTAGCGGCGACGGCCTTTTGAATATCGGCATCGCTCTTGCCGCACGCGGCCAGAAATGCGACGGCCGCCAAAGTAATAACCGTTAGAAATTTAATTTTCATTTTCCCTCCCGAGACTATCTGAACTATAACCGCACCGGCAGAACGCCGGTGCAAGACAAACAAAACCCCTTTTAAAAAGATAAGTAACGACCCAAAATTAATTTGTATTGATATAGTGGTTTATCCGCTGAATAATTTCAATATAAATCTTTTCGAACAAGGCTATGAAAAAATCTCTTCGGCGATCTGCCGCGCGATATCGTACGAAGTGGATTCGGGTTTGATGATGAAGTGCCAATCGGCAAGCGCGTACAACTTTTGCCGTTCATCGAAAAGCGCCCGAGCTGCTGGTTTGTCGGTGGCCAAAGGGCGTTCCTTCTTCGACATCCTGATATTGCGCCAGCAGTGCTGGAAACTCGACTCGAGCCAGACGCTTGTCAGACCCTGCTTTTTGAGAACGCTCCGGTTCTCGGATTCTGTCCAAGTCCCGCCGCCGAGCGATAGTATCTGAGCGTCGGTTTCCTTTAGAACGCGACGCAGATTTCGACTCTCGACTTGCCGGTAAAACGGCAGGCCGTCGGCGTTGATTATCTCGTGAATCTTCCTTCCTTCCTGCTCCTCGATAAAAGAGTCGAGGTCGACGCGGCCACAGCCGAGCAGCATCGAAAGATGGCGCGCGACGCTCGATTTCCCGACGCCCATAAAGCCCGTCAGTGCGACGCGCGTTCCGTTATTCGTAAACAACAACATCTTGAAGAACTTCAAAAAAACCTGGAAAAGAAACGTCCACACATTCGGCCCCGACAATTTCTGTTTCGCCTTCCGCGGCCAGGAGCCCCGCAACAGCAAATGCCATTGCGATCCGATGATCCCCGAATGAATCCACCCGAGCCCCTCTCAATTTAGACTTGCTGACGCGGAATCCATCCTTAAATTCTTCGACATGACCGCCCATACGACGCAGATTCTCCACTATTGCCGCAATGCGATCTGTTTCCTTCACGCGAAGCTCGGCCGCATCTCGTACCTCCAAGCCAAACTCGAGCTGCGTCGCCAGGACAGCGAGCGCCGGAAGCTCATCAATTAAGTTCGCCACGATCCTTCCCTTTATCTCATTAGATCGCTGGATCCGTAGTCGACCGCGAACAGATATATCGGCGACGGGTTCGTTACTCTCTTCAGATTGATTGCTGACGTAAATTGGCACGCCCAGTTTCCCCTTGAGCACTTCAATGATCCCAGCTCGCGTTGGGTTCAATCCAACTCTCGGCATTCGAATAACTGACTCGCGCAGGCAGGTCCCAGCCACCATAAAAAATGTCGCTGATGAGATGTCTGCCGGTACTGTGATATGGCGCGCGGTGAGTTCGGCGTCACCGTTACTCGATATTCGACGCTTGTGTCTATACTCGTCAGCCTCGCTGACTTCCGCACCGAACCAACGCAGCATTCGCTCCGTGTGGTCACGGGTCGGGACCGGTTCGATTACCGTCGTACACCCGTCAGAGTTCAGCCCGGCAAGCAAAACGCACGATTTGATCTGGGCCGAGGCGACGGGCAGTTCGTACTCGATCGAGCGAAGCGGGTAATGGCCGCGTATCGTCAGCGGTGCCCGACCGTTTTCTGATTCGAGACTCGCGCCCATTAACCTCAGTGGTTCCATGATCCGGCCCATCGGCCGTTTTTGAAGCGAATCATCCCCGGTCAATACTGATTCAAAATCCTGCCCAGCCAGTACTCCAGCCAAAAGCCGCATCGTCGTCCCGCTGTTGCCGCAATCGAGAGGCCTATCTGGGGCACAAAAGCCGGACTTCCCGACCCCATCTACGAGAACGGAGGAACCCTCCTGACGAATACGAACGCCCAACTGCCGCAAACACTCAAGCGTCGCGGCGCAGTCGGCGCTTGTTGCGAAATTATCGATACGCGATTCGCCTGACGCCATTGCCGCCATGATCGCGGCGCGGTGCGATATTGATTTGTCGCCAGGGAGCGCTATTTCACCTTTCAGATACAATGCAGGGCGAACTCGCATATTCGACCATTCTAGACCCTTGGCCCGCGGTTTGTCTTGACAGGAAAGGCGTAAGCCTTTAACTTACAAGGACAATACTGTGGCAGGGATACAGCAGATCAAATTGCCGAGTCGGATCGAGTCGGTCGATGAAGCGGCTTCCAAGGCAGACGAGTTCGCCAAGGCGCAGGGTCTCGGAGACGATTTCGTGTCGGCTATCGATCTCGCCATTCGCGAGTCTGTCGCGAACGCCGTCAAGCATGGCAACAAGTTCGCCGAGGAAAAAACAGTCGATCTGACCCTCGCACGCACTGATGAAGGTTTTGAGATAACAGTTCGCGATTACGGCACGGGCTTCGACATCGATGAAATCCCCGACCCGACCGACCCGGAAAATCTCCTGAAGACAAACGGCCGCGGCATCCTTTTTATGCGTTCCTTCATGGATGTTGTGGAGTGGTCGAACCACGAAGGCGGCGGCTTGGTCGTAAAAATGATAAAGCGTCAATAAATACTGATCTTACGTAGACTTTGCATTCTTGTTGGTCTAAAATCTGCTATCAAACTTTTAACGTAAAACGAGGAGAAACAAATGTCGGATATTACTATTTCTGAACGCCAGGCCGGGGATGTGACCATTCTCGATCTCGTCGGTAAGGTTACGATCGGCGAAGGCAGTGTCGCCCTTCGCAGCACCATCCGCCGACTGCTCGGCGAAGGCAAGAACAAAATTCTTATGAACCTTGCCGGCGTGGGTTACATCGATTCGAGTGGCATCGGCGAGCTTGTGTCGAGTTTCACTGCAGTGAATAAGGAAGGCGGCACGCTCAAGCTTCTCAAGCTCACGCAAAAGATCCAGGATCTGCTTGCGATCACGAAACTCCTCACCGTATTCGACGTCTTCGACGAAGAAAGCGAGGCTTTGAGCAGCTATAACTAAATAAATGCTTTTGTGAGAACAGGGACGCCTTGCTTGAAAAATGCAGGGCGTCTTCTTTTGTTCGGTGAGTTTTGCGTGAGCATCCCGGCTTGGTTAAAATTCATCTCTAAAACAGGCAGAGTTCGCTGTTGCGGTCAGAGATTTCCCTTCGAAAATTTCCTTAATTTCTGTCGGTAACAGCGTTCTTTGCCAATCTTTTATCTAGCAAAGTCGATCTAATGAAAAGAGCAGTTTTTGCCTTGTTGTTCTTCATCCTTGCTGCGGGTGTCTCCGCACAGAACGTTCCTACAGGATTTGATCTCTCGAATTACGGAGTAAAGATCGAGCCTGACAAGCGCGTGACTGTCGTTCTTGCAGCGCTTGACGCCGCTCGGACAACGAACGAAGGCGGTGAGAGCGTCCCGGTTCTCAACACAAAGCTTTCAGTGGAAGGAACGAGGTTCCGTGAGCAATTGAGGAGCGACCTTGTCGCTCTCAACGACGGCTTGAGACAGCGCATTTCGGCTTTTGTCATCCAGTATAAAAAGCGTAACCCTAACGCGACCGACGCGGAGATCGTGGCCCCTTTTGTCTCCATGGCTTATGCGTTAGGTCCGGTACCTGACCTGGCGGACCCGGTGGTAACGTCCGACCTTCCGGGGAGCCTTCTAGACGTACTCGACTTCGCCCCGCTCGTTCGTGACTTTTATCGGCGTTCGAGTATTAGCGGGAATCTTAACGATTATCTAAAGACGTATCTGAAGGCGTCTGATGGGCGGTTGCGGGGTTCGTCTCGAGAGATGGTAAACGACCTTTTGAACTACCTCCATACCAGGCCGCAGCTTTTCTTCGCGGAGAAGATCAAGACCGAGACGCGCAAGTCGGGCAGCAAGACAACCACGCTGGTGAAAACGGAGACCCGGGAGCGCGAGCGAAAATTCGCTATTGTACCGGAGATGCTGGCTCCCGTGGGCAACACAATCTATCTGAACGTTAAGGACGACTATTTCGTTGTCGTGCCGCCTGATACCGACGTTACGTTTTCCGAAGTTCGGCGCGGATTTCTGCAGTTCGTGATCGACCCGATCGTAATAAACAATGCCAAAGACATTGCGACTATTCGCGACAGCGTAAAGGCGATTCTCGAGGAACGCCGAAAGCTGGATCCGAAGATCTCGCCTGACGTGTATCTGACTATAGCTCGATCACTGGTCGCGGCGATCGACGCAAAACAGGGTCAGAATTTAAAAAAGAGCGTGGCACTCGAACAGAGCCGACGTCGTATCGATGAGGCGAAAACACCCGAAGCGAAAAGGAAAATTTCGCAGGAACTTCAAAAGTATGAGGCGATACTTTCTGACGAGACCGCTCTCCAATTGTCCGAAGATTATGAAAGGGGCGCGGTCTTGGTTTTCTACTTCGCTGAACAGCTCAGCGGTATAGAGGACTCTGGTTTCGACATAGCATCGTCGATGCGGGAAATGATCTTGTCCTTCGATCCTGCAAAAGAGGTTGGTCGTTTCGATTCATTCGCCGACGCACGAAAGCGAGCTCTCGCGGTACGCGGCGAACGCAAAAATAATCCTGTGTCTACAGTTATTGCGGTCAATCCGGTGACTAATCGGCTTGTCGAAATTCAAAAGATGATCGATGAGAAGAAATACATTCAGGCCGAATCCGAGTTGAAAACGCTTCTCGATCAGAACCCGGGTGAACCTCGTATTTACTACAATCTTGGCCGTGCCGCGAGTCAGATCGCCACAAGTTTTGATGAACAGCACGCCGAGGAACAGAAGAAAAAACTTCAGGAAGCGAAGGTGTCGTACGAAAACGTTATTAGAATCTCGCAAAAACAGAAGGTTGACCCCGCGCTACTTTCCCTGACATATGTCGCTCTCGGGAAGATCTACGAATTTTACAACGACAGCACCTATGCGATCGGAATTTACGATGCCGCCATCAAGCTCGGTAACGTGAACGGCGGAGCGTATAACGAAGCTCTCGCTTCGAAGCAGCGGCTGGTGAAGAATCAGTGATGGGTGATGATCGATAAGTGATTCGGATTGAACCTCTCTCATCACCCCTCATCATCACTTATCACCAACCTTGTGCTAACCTCGTCTCAATGTCCGATCCGAATTTCCGCAGCGGCTATGTCGCGCTTATCGGCCGTCCGAACGCCGGCAAATCGACCCTCTTGAATTTTCTCGTCGGTGAAAAGATCGCCGCCGTTTCCAACAAGCCGCAGACGACACGTCACAAGATCCAGGGAATCGTAACGAAGGGCGAAGGCCAAATCGTCTTCGTCGATACGCCGGGTGTCCACAAGCCCGGCTATCTGCTGAACCGCCGTATGATGGCCGCCGTCCACGATGCGATTCTTTCTGTAGATCTTGTTATCCTGCTTCGCGACGCGAGCGTCTCGACCGGCAATGGCGATCGCTTCGTCCTCGATCTGGTAAAGGAATCGGGAAAGCCTTCGATACTCGTTCTGAACAAGATCGATAAGGTTAAGGAAAAACACCTCATGCTTCCGCTGATCGAATTCTATTCAAAAGAACATGAGTTTGCGGAGATCGTGCCGATCTCAGCTTTAAAAGGAGATTCGATCGACAATCTCCTCACGCAGATCGTAAAGCACCTTCCGGAAGGCGAACCGATCTTTGCAGAAGACGAGCTGACCGATCAACCGCTTCGGACGATCGTTGCCGAGATGGTCCGTGAAAAGATCCTCGCATCCACGGGAGAAGAAATTCCGTACGTGACCGCCGTAGTTACCGAGCGGTGGGACGACTCGGACCCAGTGCAGCCGAGGATCTATTGCGCGATCTATGTCGAGCGTGATTCACAAAAGGGCATCATCATCGGGAAAGGCGGAGCCAAACTCAAAAAGATAGGAACTGAAGCGCGGGCTGATATCGAGAAGCTGGTCGGCACTCAAGTTCACCTTCAGCTCTTTGTTAAAGTCGTCTCGGATTGGCGAAATCAGGCAAAGGATTTGGACGAGATGGGAGTGAAAGAGTGACGCCGGATTCAAATCGTTGGTATTCGATCTCCGTCACCGTCGCGCCGGAATCAGCGGAAGCGATCGAGTACGCCTTTAATTCTCTCGACGCTCTTGGCACCGAGATCAATCACCTCCGAAAGAAGAACGCGGAAAGCGTTACCGTCGTCGGTTATTTCAACGAGCTGCCCGACGACGAACATTTCCAGGACGAGCTGCATTACGCATTGAGCGTCTACGGTTTTACCGACGATGCGGCAACACAGGTTGAGCGGAGCGAGATCGAAGATACCGATTGGCTTGCCGAATGGACGAAACATTGGAAACCGTCGGACGTTGGTGCGTTTGTGATCGCTCCGCCATGGAGCGTTGTAACGTCGAGTGAGAAAATCGTTATCCGGATCGAACCGAACATGGCGTTCGGGACGGGTACTCATGAAACCACCCAGCTGTGTCTGCGGGCCATCGAGGAATATTACCGGCCGGGCGATAGTTTTCTCGACGTCGGAACGGGGACGGGGATCCTTGCGATCGCGGCCGCCCGATTAAATCTCAAATCTAAAATTTCAAATTTGAAATTAGTCGCCTGTGACACGGATGCGGACTCCGTCAAGATAGCGAAAGAGAATGCGCAGCTAAACGGAGTCGGTGACGTAATAGATTTCGAGGATGGCTCGATTTCCGACGCGACTCCGGTTTTTGATTTCGTCTGCGCAAATCTCACGCTCGACGTTATCGAGCCGCTACTTTCACTGCTTATTGGAAAGAGTTCGAAAGTTCTGCTGCTGTCTGGAATACTTGGCGATCAGGAACAGCAAATCGTCGCGGCACTGGAATCGTCGGCCGTTCAACAGTTCAAGATTTTTCCGGCGGGCGAGTGGATCAGCGTAGTAGTGAAAAGTTAAAAGTGAAGAGTTATGAGCGCTTTCGAGCTGTGAGCTTTCAACTATTCACTCTTCACTTTTAACTACTCCTGATCTTTCTTCGGCGGAGTTGCGATCGGTATGTCGCCGTCGTCGGTGACAGTTATTAAGGGTGTTCGGAATCTCGGTCTTGTTTTCACCGCGGGCCGGAGGACGGGTGCAACCTTCGCTCCCCCGATCGTATTCGGCGAAAGCGGTGCAATGCGTTTTAGGATGGTCCCGCCGCGGCCGCCTACCCACATATCGGTCCCTCCTTGAAATGCGATCGCCTGCAAAACTTTTCCGGTAATGCTCGGTTGGACCTGCCACGTCGCTCCCCCGTCCTTTGTTATAAGAACGGTTCCAAGCTCGCCGATCGCGATGGCTTCTTCGCGGCCAAGCGCGAGAACAGCATACAGATTCGCCCGCGCTGGCGACTCGCCGTCGATCCACGACAATCCTCCGTCACCCGTCTTCAGGATGATGCCGTTCGCTCCAACCGCATATCCGATATTCTCGTCGTAGAATCCGAGCGCGTTAAGGTTTTCCCTTGCGTTGGTTTTAACCTTCGACCAGGTAAGCCCGCCGTCCAGGGTGACTAGAACTGTGCCTTTGTCGCCTGCGATGATCCCGTGCTTCTCGTCCACGAACTTAATGTCTTCAAGCCACGATCGCGTGCCGGAATCGATCGATTCCCAGTATGCCCCGGCGGTTATCGTCCGAAGGATCAAGCCGTTGGCCCCGACCGCGTAGCCGATCTTTTCTCCTATGAAATAGACCCCGAGCAGATCTTCCGTCACGTTCGGAAGCCCTTTGCCCCAGCTCGCTCCTCCGTTGATCGTACGCAGAACCGTGCCGTTATCGCCGACGATCCAGCCTTTTTTGTCGCCGAAAAAATGTATCGCATTTAGATTCGCCGACGTGTCTGAAAAGACGGGGAGCCAGTCTCTTCCGGAGTCATTCGTTATCCATATCTTTCCATTCGAGCCGGCGGCGACACCGACATTCTCGTCAAAAAACGTCAGGTCAGAGACGTCTTCGCGTCCGCCATCGGACAACCGCTGCCAGCTGTAGCCTCCATCGTCCGAGCGAACGATCAAACCGTTTTCGCCAACCGCCCACCCAGTGAAATTGTCGCCCATGTAGATCGACGCGAGGCGTGGATTCGTGCGAACGTTGAACGGAAGCCACGTGATCCCGCCGTCGCCTGTCAGCCATATCATTCCGTTCGCATCGGCCATCGAGCCGTTTTTTGAATCTGAAAACGAAACGCAGAGAAAATCCGCGCGGCTGAATGTGTTGATTTGATTCCAGGTTTCTCCGGCATCGTCGGATCGAACCGCACACCCCGCATAGCCAACCGCGAAGATCGATTTCGGCGCGAGGAAAGCGATGCCGGTGATCTGCGACGTTCCGCATGGATTTGAATGTTTCCAGGTCGTACCGCCGTTGAGCGTCGTCAAAACCGCGCCGTTTAACCCAGCGATCACAGCTGTCTGATTGTCGAGAGCGGCGACTTTGGATAGATGTTCGTCGGTGCCGGCCGACTGCGACGTCCACGTCGCCCCTCCATCGATCGTTTTCAGGATTCTGCCGTAGGTGCCAGTCGCCCAGCCGGTCTCGCCAGCAAACGTGACGGAGTATAGATGATCCTTCGCATCGCTCTTCGCCCACAGCCAGTCGCGCCCACCATTGTCGGTCGTAAAGATGCCGCCGCGTGCTCCGACGATGACGGCCGACTTTTTATCTTTGACGAAAACTGATGAAAGCGTGAGATCGAAAGCCAGCGCCTGACGCTGCCAGGTGAACCCGCCATCCTGAGTCCGCAGGATCGTGTTGTCAGCTCCAACCGCGAATCCGGAAAGTTTATCTTTTGCGAAGTGGATCGAATTGAGCGGATTTCCCTGCGGCAGCGGATTCTGCCATATCCATCCCTGGCCGGCCCGGGTTTGGGCGAATGGTGACGACGCGAGAATCAACAGAAGGAAAAAGGGGAGCACGGTTGAAAGTGAGAAGGGGAGAAAGGGAGAGGGGAAGAGACGGGTGGTTCTGCGGGAACCGCCACGGCTCCCCCACTCCCCTTCTCCCCTTCTCCCCTTCTCCTTTTCTCTGCAAGACATCACAATTCAACAACTCCTATCTCCGCGACCAGCTCAGCCAGCATCGCCGCATCAACTTCCCCGGCGGCCGCGATCTTTCGCGCGGCTTTGTCCGCCACTTCCTGGACTTCGTGTCCGGCATGGCCTTTTATCCATTGCCACTCGATCTCGTGCTTTGATGCGGCCCGATCGAGTTTCGCCCACCAGTCATGATTTGTTTTTTTGCGAAAGTTGCCCGTCATCGTCTCAACTACATAGCGCGAATCGCTGTAGACTTTCACGCGGCAGGACTCTTTGAGGTTTTCTAATCCAAGTGTCGCGGCGGCGATCTCCGCCTGTTGGTTCGTCGCGTTACCGAGATATACGCCGACCGCTCGCCAAAAACCTTTGAAGCCGAGCACGGCAACCGCAGCCGCGCGGGTTTGCCCCCGCCCGTTCCCCAGACTCGAGCCGTCGCATACGATGGTTACCTGTTTCATCTGAAATGATGTGATTCTTTCGTGTTAATTGGTCTGAGTTGTATGTTTGAAATGTCCGGCATATTTGCGTGTTTCGTATATTTGCTGGTTCGCCCTTTTCGTGTCGTTTAGTGTGAGTTCGTGGTTTCAGCTCTTAAGAAAGAATAACCACCAAATCACACTAAACAACACGAACAGGAAAAAACACGAAAACGGAACATCTGGAAAATCCGATGATCGGTTCGAGGCTCCGTGGTTTCAGCTTCTGAAAAATCAAATCACAAACTCACGCTAGTCCACATAGTAAGCATTGGAAATTAGCCTGTACGATGCTAATTCGCTTTCCTTGAAAAATATCGAAACAAAAATCCGACAGCGAGACTACTTACCGCAATTATCGTGAAGTTGACAATGAGTGCAAGAGGATCCCCTCCTGGGATCCAGGCGAAAGGAAATCCCCAGCTGACACGTCCAGAAAACTTGATTTCTCTCCCTTGAGCGGCCGTATAACTTAGAACGTTAAGAATCGCGAACAGAATAATATTGAGCGCGACTCCGATTTTAAAGGCTTTGTTGTAAAGCTTGAAGCTCATCCTCTCCCCTCTCGACCGTCACCACATTATCCACATAACCTTCAAACGTGTCGTCGTGAGAGATGACGAAGAGCTGGTCGAAGTGTTTTATTAAACCACCAAGTTGCATTGCGAGATTTTCGCGACGCTCGGCGTCCATGTTTGTCGTCGGCTCATCGAAGAACGCAATGCGGATGTCGGTCAGCTGTTTCAGCAGGGCAAGACGCACCGACAACGCCGCGGCCATCTGCTCTCCACCGGAAAGGCTGACGAACGGTCGCTCATATCCGTCTTCTTCAAGCTGGATACCGTAGTCTTCGGCCCACTTCAGAGTATGCTCGGCATTCCCCGTGATCTCTCGAAACATATTGTTCGCTTCGAGTGAAACGTGATGGACATAATTTCTTGCAACGAGAGGAGCAGCCTCCTTCAATGTATCGCGGATAAATGTCGTCAACTCCGCCGATCTCTCGAGCCGATCCTTTTCATTAAATTCACTCTCGATGGTTTTCTTGATCTCGCTCAGTCGTAAAAGCTCGCGCTCCAGCTCGTTCGCCCGACGTTGGCTCGCATCTAGACGAGCGGTAAGTTCGGCTTGCTGCTTCTGCAGCGCCAGAAGATCGGATCGTAGCGAGGTGTGGCGATGGCGGTCATAGTTGGCTTCAGCGACTCTCGCCCGATCATTCGATTCCGCCATGAGGCGTTCGATCTGTTCAACTTCTTTC
>JBDTMK010000024.1:0-17588 GCA_039934315.1 Pyrinomonadaceae bacterium
GTCGAGCCAAAATTGAAGAATTAGAGGCCTGCATTTTATTGATCTCGTGATGGGCGAAGCGAAGTTTCGCCTGTCATTTATTTTGGACGCATTCAAAATCGTCTGATACTCTCTTGAATTGCGATTTTTATGAGTAGACGCATCGTAGACAGTTACAGAAAAAAGCTCGCTGGCGAGGAAGGATACACCGTTGCCCACGGCAGCTCTCTGCGTATCGCGCTTTGCTACCCGAACACCCACTCGATCGGCATGGCGAATCTCGGGCTGCATACGATGTATGAGCTGTTCAATCAGATTCCCGGAGTCTCATGCGAACGCGTATTCCTTCCAGATGACGACGAGATGCGGGAGTACGAAAAGTCCCGAACGCCGCTGCTTTCACTGGAAACACAAACCCCGGTCCGGAATTTCGACGTCGTCGCTTTTTCGATCTCTTTTGAGACGGACTATCTCAACATGGCGCGTATGCTCCAGCTGTCGGGTATACCGGTCTGGTCCTCGGAGAGAAATCATTTTCATCCGCTCATCGTGATGGGTGGTGCTGCGTCGTTTCTAAATCCGGAACCGATCGCGGACTTCACGGATATTATCGCTGTCGGTGAGGGCGAGATACTTGCTTATCAGCTGACGGACGCGATCCTCGAGAACGAAACGAAGGACGATATCCTGCTTGCACTCGCGAAGATCGGCCGCGGTTTTTACATACCGTCCTATTACGATGTGATCTACAACGACGACGGGACGGTGTTCGACTACATTCCAAAACACGAAGGCGTACCGCAGCGTGTCGGCCGTGCGCTGGTAAGCGTTAATCCGAAGGAAGGCACACTGCGCCGTGCGATGAAACGCGGCGAAAAAGAACTTGCGGATTTTCTTGTGAACCAGGAGATCTTCTGTCCGTCGACCTCCATCTGGTCGCCGGGAGCCGAGATGGGCGATCGCCTGCTGGTCGAGATATCGCGCGGCTGTTCGCAGGGGTGCCGATTCTGCTGGGCCGGATACAACTACTATCCACCGCGTGTCGTTCCGGCGAAGGACATACTTGCCAAGGCAGCCGAATGGCGTTCGAAGACGGACAAGATTGGACTTGTTTCAACTGCGGTCTGCGACCATCCGGAGATCTCGACGATATTGCGCGAGTTGCGTGCGATGGATTACAGGATCTCGGTCTCGTCTTTGAGGCTCGATCAGATCTCGGATGAGCTGCTCGATGCACTTGTTGAATCACGCGATCAGCAAATTGCCGTTGCCCCGGAAACCGGCTCCGATCGTCTTCGCCGCGTTATAAACAAGAATCTGACCAATGACGAGATCGTGGATATCTGCGGCGCAGTTTTCGATCGCGGCATGTTAACGGTCAAGCTTTATATGATGGTCGGACTTCCGACCGAAACCCAGGAAGATCTGGATGAGATGTTCGTCCTGGTGGAACGGATCAAAGACCGGATGTTGGAAGCGGGACGAAAGATCGGACGGGCTGGAAAGATCATTCCGTCACTGAACGGCTTTGTCCCGAAACCGAATACTCCGCTTCAGTGGGACGCGATCTGCGACGAAAGAGAATTAAAGAAGCGAATCAAATACGTTTGCAAAGGTTTGTCTCGGATCCCGAATGTCGACGTTCGATTCATGTCAGCCCGCATCGCACACGAACAGGCGCTCTTTTCCTCGGGCGATCGCACGGTCTCGAAAGTTATCGACCGCGCGGCCATGCTCGGCGGCGACATCGATCGAGCCTTGCGCGAAACTGGAGTTGATCCTGCGTTCCATACATCGAGAGACCGAGAGTACGGCGAATTTTTACCTTGGTCGATCGTCGATTCCGGACTCTCGTTCGAGTTTCTAAAAACCGAACACGAAAAAGCACGGGAAGCTCTCTCAAGCCTGCCGTGCCCTGCCGTTGAAAAATGTACTACCTGCGGAGTTTGTCCGTCGACCTGGCTGGCCGATGCACCGCAATCCCTAATTCAGATCCAACCCGCGAAGATCCGCGCTGCCCTCGCGTCCGCGTGAGATCCGTTTACTGCTTCAGAAGATAGCCGACCGGTTTTGCGAGATAATCAAAGTTGTAATCGTATCTGTAGATTCCGAAGGGCAGCATTTCCACCCGGCGCGAATAAACGACATGGGCTTCGACGATCCCGTTTACGGGCTTCACCTCAACAAACGCATCGTCCGGAATGTCGTAGTCGAACGAGGCTTTCTTGATCGAGGCTTTTACGGCTTCGACCGGATTGATCCGGCCTGAAGCACCGAGACCTTTCACCACTGCGGTGTCCATCTCTTGTCGGAAGCTAGCACCTTGGTAGGCAACGGGAACGTAGTTTATGCCCGCGTTCGCAGCCATAGCTATAACCATAAAGACGAGAAGAAATTTTATTCCCGCGCCGCCCCTCTCGGAGCTCCGATCGTTATTTAACTTTTTCATCTTGATAAAACTCCTCAAATGAAAAGAGCATTCTCACTTTTGGACGGTGGACTTGAGAGTTGATAGAACTGCGGATTTGGGAATCTCTGTGTCGGGGACGATCATCGGCTTTCCGATCTCGCGAAGGAGAACCCATCGAAGCGAATTACCGACCCGTTTCTTATCGTATTTGAAGGACGCCAGAATCTTTGACTGGTCGATGTTGGCGATTGACGGGAGGCTCCCGGCACGATGGACAACATCGTTCAACGAGTTTACTTCATCTTGACCGAGCAATTCAAGCTTTTTCGATAACTCGGCGGCGAACATTATTCCGTATCCAACCGCCTCTCCGTGCTTCAAAAGCCTGTATTCAGTGGCTTTTTCCAACGCGTGAGCAAACGTGTGCCCGAAATTCAGGATCTTTCGCGACCGAGACGTATTATCAAGAGCTGACTCGGCCTCGTCATATTGAACGATCTTTGCTTTGAACCGAACCTGTTTATCGATCAAAGCAACAAGGTTGGCGACGAGAAGATCGAACTTCGCAGCATCGGCAAAGTCCGGGGCTGAGAAAGAGCTGAGAAAATTGCTTGTCTGCCGAAAGAGCGGGTGCCCCGATATCGCTCCCTGTTTTATGGCTTCGCATAATCCGGCCGTGATCTCGCGCGGCGGGAGAGTTCTCAATACGTTCACGTCAATGAGAACTCCTGTCGGCTGGTAAAACGTACCTACGAGATTTTTTCCGAACGATGAGTTGACCGCCGTCTTACCGCCAACCGACGAGTCGATCATGGACAGAAGCGTCGTCGGGATCTGCAGCAGCTCGATGCCGCGAAGGTGGATCGACGCGGCGAATCCGGCAAGATCGCCAACCACCCCACCGCCGAGCGCAACAACTGCATCGGTACGCGTGAAGCCCTTCTCGCTGAGAGTCCGCAGCGTGGCTTCCAACGTCCGAAGGTTTTTGAATCTTTCGCCGTCACCGATCAGGTGGACGTGTGTTTCGAATCCGCTCTTTCTGAAGCTCTTCTCGGCAGCTTTTCCAAAAAGGCCAAACACCTTCCGATTCGAAACGATCAGAACTCGGCCCGTCTCGCGTCCGAGCGTCTCCGCCGACCAACGCCCCACATCACTCAGCGATCCGCTTCCGATGCAGATCTGATAAGTTGCGGGACGGCGCGGAATTTTAATCGGAACGATCGATCTCTGCATCAAAATGCACCAAGTAAGAAATAAAAAAAGCCGCGAGGCTGAAGCTGGTCTCGCGGCAGGATTGATAAGATTTGTGCAGGTGAAGCAACGTGGAAGTGCACCGCACCTGCCAATTCGCAACAACCGTCCTCACCCCGGCTGTCACTGGAAACGGAGGTTTCACCTACCGTTTCGATGGACTTAATATACAAGCAGCAACGAGAGCTTTGCAAGGTATATATCCGATTAACCGAGCGCGGTTCTTATTACGTCGGCCAGACCGTTCGCTTGTCCCTCGATCTCGGCCTGGTCTTTTCCTTCGATCATCACGCGGGCAAGATTCTCGGTGCCGGAATATCTAAGCAGAAGGCGGCCCTTTTGAGCCAGGTCATTTTCGATCTCGCGTGCGGCTTTTGAGATCGCGGCCACATTCTCGAAAGGCTGTTTCTCGCGAACCTTGACGTTAACGAGGACCTGAGGATAACGGGTAAACCCATCCACCATTTCCGATAGCGGCTTCGCCTTAGCGCTGATCGCCTCGAGCATGAAAAGCGCCGTCATCATCCCGTCACCGACCAGGCTTTCCCTCGGAAAGATGACGTGACCCGACTGTTCGCCCCCAAGTTCAGATTTTGTTTTGATCAGTTCATCGAGTACGTATTTATCTCCGACCGCCGCACGAACGAGTTTTAGACCAACTGAGTCGAGCGCTATCTCGAGCCCGATGTTGCTCATCACGGTGGCGACGACAGTCTTGTTCGCTAACCCTCCTTTGTCCCGCAGGAACTGGGCCATGATCCAAAGCGTGGCGTCGCCATCGACGATGCTGCCTTTCTCATCGACGAACAATGCGCGATCGGCATCGCCATCGAACGCGACACCAAAATCCGCTTTTTCCGAAAGGACCCACTTCTGCAGATGCTCAAGGTGCAGCGATCCGCAGTCCTTGTTGATGTTCCGCCCGTCGGGCTGATCGTTGAAGGCGATCACTTCGGCTCCGAGACGGCTAAATAACTTCGGCGCCATATACGACGCCGCCCCGTTGGCGCAGTCGATCGCCATTCTGAAGCTTTCGAGCCGAGGGCCGTCGTATTCACTATTGAGATGCTCGGCATAGGCGGACTGAAAGTTTTCCGCTTTGGAATCCTCGAGATTGAAATCGTCTGAAAGCTCCTGCGTTGATCCCGCTTCCGAAATGTCCCGCTCGACAATGCGTTCGACATCCTCACCAACTTTTTTTCCATCGGGAGCGAAGATCTTTATCCCATTGTCGTCGTACGGATTGTGTGAGGCGCTGATGACGATCCCGGCATCGAATGCAAAATGTCCGGTGACAAATGCGACTCCGGGCGTTGTGATAATTCCGGACGATTCGCATTCCCCGCCTTCCGCTCGTACACCCGAATGAAGTGCACGTTCGATCGTCTTCCCCGACTCGCGTGTGTCTCGCCCGGTGACAAAACGCGGCGGCCGGCCCAACTTCTCCCTATATTGCCGCGACAGAGAGCGGCCGATGATCCCAACGGTCGATTCGTCGAGGGGAAACTCGTCGGCTCTCCCGCGAATCCCGTCCGTTCCGAAAAGCTTTTTCATAAGTAAATGAAGAGAGTTTACGACTATACGGTAATCGGAATCCCCGGACCCACGCAACCATGCATAACTAATCTTTGTACTTTACATAAATGAACGCTTTTAATTTGACAACCTTTTTATTAATGAGCGAATCTTTACCTACGCGGGCCAATCACTGCCTGCACCACGACACCCTTTAAGCAGTAAATGTCCGGACTGGCCAACTATGAATACGAAGTTTCTTTGCGTAGCTTTCTTTATGTCCCTGACATCGCTCCCGGCGTTTTCGCAGTCGCCGGCTGAACCTACGCCAACGCCGGTCGAAGTCGTCGTGACCGATTCTATGCCCGCGATCAAGCCTGCCCAGACGCGGCCGCGAGTATCGCCGACACCCATAATTGTCGGCAGTACGTCACAAAGCATGTCGGGACCGTCAGCGGCAACCGAGAGTCAGCTGCTCCCTGTTACAAACTCTGCTCCCAGAGATTCGTCGAATTCGTCACGAGCTCTGACATTCGGACAGATGAAGAGCAAGATCGCGGAAGCCAAACGGTACATGCAGGCCCGTCCCCTTGCGACTGCTTCGGTCGAAGGAACCGTGCCGGCCGATTTCGTTCGCGTCGCATTTCAGGATTGGAAATACAATCGTGTCGATTACCTCGTGCTGAACAAAGACGCGTTTCTTTCTATCGAGAGCGAAAAGCTCATCGCGTCTGAAAATGGCCGCAGTCTTCGTGTCCGAACTATTCGCGTGAACGGGGTGAATACGCCGATAGTCATTATCGACGATTCCGGCGAAGCGCAGCTGCCGCTGATGGTGCAGTATCCGGTCGTTCGCGACGGCAGGTTCATGGAAATTGCTTATTACATGTCGACGCATCCGGGCCTCGGAACGCCGGAGGTGATAAACGCCGGGCGATACTATGTGCGGAATGTGATTGAGATCGCGCGCGAACGTTTAAAAGAAAAGGGCATTACAATCCAGCCGAAGATCGCCGACATCGCCGAACGGCTCGCGACTGTCGAGCATGTTGATCACGACCGTTTTCGAAAGGAATATCACCAGAATGTCTACAACGATATCTTTACCCTCTACGCGTTGAATGAAGGGCAGACGTATCGGTATTCGGTGAGCTCGGCCGGTGCGGGCGGAATGGTACAAATGATCCCGTCGACATATCGAATGGTCCGTTCCTGGCATCCGAACGTTCCGCTTATACCGGACTTCGTCGAGGGCATGCGCAATCACGTGAACGCAGCGCAGGCGATGCTGCTTTATATGCAGCGGACGTGGAACGATCTCGTTGCCAGCCCGACCGTTGCCGATGCATTTGCGTCAGGCGTTGCAACGCAGGACCAGTTGATGGCAGCGGGTTATAACTCGAATCCGGCGAAGATCGCCGGCTATATAAATCGCGGTGGTGAGAACTGGACCGGCTTGATCCCTCGTGAAACAAAGATCTATCTGCAGATCTACGCCTCGCTTGAAAAGAATGTCCCGATGACGCCGCGAGCGAGATAATAAATTTGAAAAGTTAAGAATTGGGCGGCTTGAAGCCGCCTTTTTTATTCGTCGGGAACGCTTGCTTCGGCACGACTCTCTAAGTTAGAGACCTCAGCGCGCACTTCCTCAAATGTTTTGGTCATTAATATGTCGCCGAGGAAAAAGGGATCGTTGGTGATCTCGAGAACGGTGAATGCGGGCGGCTCAAACCGTTCGAGCTCACTTTCCGACTCGAACTCTACCCGGGCGATGTTCAGGCCCCACAATTTCCCGAGGAAAACGTCGAACGCAAAATTCCGCCGATCGAACTCGTGAAAATAGCGGTTCTTCCGGATTTCGGTGCCTTCAAAAATTTGAAAATGAGCGTATTCGGCGTCGTTGAGGTAGATCTCGGAAAACTTCAGACACGCCAGATTACCTCCGCCGGCCGGAAATCGCTGCTGCAATATCCGGGTCCAGCCGGCAGTTTCCGGATCGCGGACCGAACGCAGCCGAAGCCGGGTACCGGCGATGTAATTATCGAACAGTTGGATGTGAGCACTCGCTCGTGTCAGAGGCTCAGGCAGCCCTTCGACGAGAAATGATCGGTGCATTTCGGTCCGGTTGGTTTTGTCCATCGTATTTCGATTCATTATACTTTGGACTTTGATTTTGGATGGATATCATTATGAAATTTACCCTCTTTATAACTCTTGTTTTGGGACTTGGCATAGCCATGGCCGGCTGCGGGACCGCAACGACGACAACAAACGTTTCTATCGCGAACGTCGCCAATACAAACGTGAACGTCGCCCCCGCGGCGACCAATTCAGGGCTCGAGCCTGTTAAGAAGCCCGAGGCCGCGACGAGCAACAATGCGCCGACCCTTGCGCCGGTCGTCCAGACATATTACGAGGCATTGAAAAAGAAGGATGACGCGTTGCTGAAAACCGTAATGTCACAGGCGTTTATCAAGTCGGTTGAGGCCGATATGAAAGACGAAAAGAAGACGAGCATTGCGGCGTATATGGCGGAGACGGATACTATACCCGAAAAACCGGTCGAGGTTCGCAACGAAAAGATCCAGGGAACTGATGCCGTCGCAGAGCTAAAGGGCGGAGCCTATCTAACCTGGACACCCTTCGCGTTTATCAACGAAGGTGGCAAATGGAAATTTACCGGCAGCAGTCCGGTGCTGAAGTAAATCTTAGCAACTCGCAACTAGCAGTTTATACCTGGTGATCACGGACTTACGGATTAGCTATCAGCAAAAGTAAACGCCGAGAACGCATTTCCGCGTCTCGGCGTTTCTATTTTCTTAGCACTAATTGCTAGTCGCGAATTGCTAGTTGCTAGCTGCCAATCCCGGCTGATAAGGCGGCAAGATCACCCTGGCGGCCTTTTCCTTTTTCAATCCGAGTGCCCAGTCGGCTTGCATCAGCGTGTGAATGTCTCGAGTACCTTCGTAGATAATCGCGGCTTTGCAATTACGTAGGTAACGCTCAACCGGGTAGTCATTTGTGTAGCCGTTCGCGCCGTGGATCTCGATCGCCATCGACGCCGCCGTCTCCGATCGAACTGTCGATTGCCACTTAGCCAAGCTGGCCGCTTTCGCCGATGGCAGTCCCTGATTCTTCAAATATCCACACCTTAGCCAAAGCAAATGCGACATCTGATAGTCGGCTTCCATGTTTGCGATCTTTTGCTTTACGAGCTGGAAGTTAGCGATCGTCTGCCCCTGCACTTCACGCGTGTTCGCGTAGGAGACCGACGCGTCACGCGCAGCGCGGATCACACCCGTGGCCCCCGAAGCTACGGTGTAACGCCCGTTCTCCAGCGAGAACATCGCGATCTTGAATCCTTCGCCTTCCTGCCCGAGCATGTTTTCCTTGGGGACTCGAACATCCTGCAGCGAAAAGTAACCCGTGTTGCCGGCGCGGATCCCCAACTTCCCGTGCAGCGTACCGCTTGAAAAGCCCGGCATTGTCCGCTCGACGATAAAGCAGCTCATCCCGCTGTGGTCACGTGCCTTTTGCTTTTCGAGATCGGTCCAGCAAAAGAAAAGGAAATGGTCAGCCACGTTGCCGAGAGAGATCCACATCTTCTCGCCGTTCAGGATCCAGTCGTCACCGTCCCTCTTTGCATGCGATCGCATTCCGATAACATCCGATCCCGCATTCGGCTCGGTCAAGCCAAACGTAGCGATCTTTTCGCCTTTCGCCTGCGGCACAAGATACTTCTGCTTCTGCTCCTCAGTTCCCCAACTAAAGACGCTGAGCGAGTTCAGTCCCACGTGGACCGACATCGCGACACGCAAGAACGTATCGCACGCTTCCAGTTCTTCGCAGACGAGTCCGAGCGATATGTAGTCGAAACCCGCACCGCCGTATTGTTCGGGAATACAAACGCCAAGCAAACCGAGCTCGGCCATCTTTTGAAAAACGCTTGGTTCAAAGTGCGACTTCTCATCCCAATCTTTGATATAGGGAGCGACCTCACCGGCGCAAAATTCGCGGACGGTCTTTTGCAAAGCGAGATGTTCTTCGGTCAATTCAAAATCGATCACGGTGTTAATTATCCTCGTTAAACTGTGTGTATGATAAAATTCAGGTCGTAAATCCGAACGAGCATTTTAGCACTTTAGTTAAAGTTCCGCGAAGATCGCGGCTGCTTTCCGTCCGTATGAAAAAGCTCACAATCGCCTCGCTGTTCCTGCTTGCCGCAAACGCCATTTCACTTTGTCAGAATCGGTCAAACGAACCGATTCCGGCGATGCCGAAACTTCTTTCGCAGCGAGCTCAGATGGACATCCGCGAGGCATGGCTGAAGAAACGGCTGGACACGATGCTGCTACCGATGATGCAGCGGAATGGTATCGATATTTGGATCGTCGTCAACGAAGAATTTCACAGCGATCCCGTGACCGAACACATCGTGCCCCCGATCCCCATCGTTGGGCGCAGGGACTTTTTCATCTTCATCGATCGCGGTGGAAAGCTCGAGCGATACGCGGTCGTCCGCTATGTGGAAGAGCGTCTGAAGAATCACTACACGGTGTTGAATCCGGCGCGCGCAGAAACGGCCGCCGCAATAAAGAAGCTTGTCGACGATCTCCATCCAAAAACAATCGCCTTAAATTTCGGGGCTCCTCGCGGCCAGCAGAACGGACTCACGCATGACGCTTACACTTTCCTGGCGGAGACGCTCGGAAAAGAAAATGAAAAGAAATTTGTCTCAGCCGGAAAACTTCTGACAGAATTTTTCGATACACGACTGTCGGAAGAACTTGAGCATTATCGAGAAGCGGTTCTTGCAACCGACGTCATCACGCGTCGAGCGTTTTCGAACCAGGTGATCACTCCCGGGAAGACGACCGTCGGCGATGTGCGCTGGTGGATGATGCAGCAAATTAATAACCTCGGACTGACGACTTGGTTCCAGGCCGACCTACGTGTTCAGCGTCAAGCGACATCCACGGGCACGACGCAGCAGTTTCTCGCGGTCGCCGATGAAAATGTCGTACTCATGCCCGGCGACCTGATCCATGTCGACTTTGGATTGATCTACATGGGCCTCAGCACCGACTGGCAAAAGCACGGATATATTTTGAAGTCAGGAGAGAAAGATGCACCCGCCGGCCTCAAGGCGGCGCTGAAAAATACAAACCGGCTTCAGGACATAATGTTCGGCTTCGCGCGTGCGGGTATGACCGGGACCGAGGTGTACGATGCGACAATGGCCGAGTGTAAAAAACAAGGCATCGACGCAATGATCTACTCGCACCCGATCGGAGCGCATGGCCATGGACTAGGCGCGTCGATCGATTTCCGACGAAGCGTCGGCGGTGATGAGGATCGCCTGCGGCTTGGCTCGTATACCTCGATCGAGCTGAACAGTTCGACGAACGTTCCGGAATGGAACAATCAGCGCGTCACCGTCATGGAAGAAGACGATGCCGTCATGACCGAGAAAGGATTTCAGTTTATTCGACCTCGCCAGACAGAGTTTTATCTAATTAAATGATCGCCGTCTCTAAAGCCATCAAGATCGTTTTGCGCGAGACGAAGGCTCTCGGCACGGAGACAGTCCCGCTGGAGCGGTCGGTCGGTCGGGTTCTCGCCGAGGATATTTTTGCCGACAGCGATCTGCCGCCGTTTGACCGATCGCAGATGGATGGATACGCATTGAAAGCCGGCGACGCGGCCAACACTCCTGTCGAGCTGAATATCATCGGCGAGTCGGCCGCGGGACGCGGATGGCATCGAAAATTAAAATCAGGGGAAGCTGTGCGGATAATGACAGGAGCCCCGGTCCCGGATGGAGCCGATTCGATCCAAAAGATAGAACTAGCGAGCGAATCGCACGGCAGAGTAACGATCCGAGAAGCAACAGAAGTTGGTAAATACATTATCCGAAGGGGAGCGGAGATCAAGGACGGCACTCGGTTGTTCCGTGCCGGCGATGTCATAGATCAGAAGATGATCGCAAGCCTTGCCGCGTTCGGTTATCCGAAGGTCCAGGTCTCCGCCAAACCTCGTGTTTCGATTCTCGGGACCGGCACCGAGATCGTGCCGATCGACAAGAAGCCTGGACAAGACCAGATCCGTAATTCGAATTCGGTAATGCTCAAAGTGTTATGCGAGCATGCCGGCGCTGCGGCCCGGATACTCTCCCAGTCAGGCGATGATCTCGAAAAACTAAAGTCGCGGATCTCAAAAGCTGTCGAGAATAAGTCGGACGTACTTGTG
Source organism: Pyrinomonadaceae bacterium (assembly GCA_039934315.1). Taxonomy (GTDB): domain Bacteria; phylum Acidobacteriota; class Blastocatellia; order Pyrinomonadales; family Pyrinomonadaceae; genus OLB17. The sequence goes on from JBDTMK010000024.1 coordinate 11,405, forward strand.
ATGACCGGCGGAGTCTCCGTTGGAAAATACGATCTGACAAAAGTCGCGCTCTTGGAATTAGGAACGGAGATATTCTTTGAGAAGGTGCGGCTCCGACCCGGCAAGCCAGCAGTTTTCGGGAGACTCGGCGGGACCTTAATATTCGGTCTACCCGGCAACCCCGTTTCTGCGGCAGTCACATTTTATTTGTTCGTTCGAACGGCGATCCGAAAGATGCAGAGCGCCTCGCGGACCGGCCTGCCGGAGGGTACTGCCGTGTTGACGTCGGACGTACGAGCCGCCAAAGAGCGCGATACTTATTTTCCGGCAACTCTGGCGACCGACAACGCCGGTACGCTTCGGGCGACTCCTCTACGATGGTTTGGCTCGTCGGATTTTGTCGGTTTCGCAAAAGCTGATGCACTTGTATTAGTATCGCGAGGTGAAGCGATGGTCAGCGGAAGCGTGGCGCGGATCGCGTACTTATGACGATGACAGCACCCGCAGCCATGGCCCGCGAGGGAGCACACGAGGCCGTAGCAAACATTTTGCGTGACGTGCCACGCGGGCGTCTGCTTGATGTGCCGGCTGGTCATGGAGCGTTGGCGGTCCAATTAAAAGAGCTCGGATTCGAAGTCGCTGCCTGCGATCTTTATCCGCAGATCTTTGAAGTGGACGGCATCGAGATCAAAGCGGGAAATTTGGACGACACACTCCCGTACGACGAAGAAGCCTTCGCCTACGTAGTTTGTATCGAGGGCCTCGAGCATATCGAAAATCCTGCGAACGCCATTCGCGAGTTTTCACGGCTCCTGAAGCCCGGGGGAACGCTTGTGGTTTCCGTCCCCAATATCATGAATATCGAAGAGCGGCTCAAATGGCTTTTCGCCGGTTACACTTCGCACTTCAAACCTCTCTCGTCTGAAGTCCGTACGGCAATAGCAAAGGAATACGGCGGAATTGAAGAGGTTGCTTTGCACGTAAATCCGATCGCCTATTCGGAAGTGCGATTCCTACTGGAACGCAACGGGTTCGAATTGAAAAGTGTTCACGCCGATCAGAAGAAGGAAAAGTCCTGGCTATTCTTCCCGATCGTCGGATTGATTCGGCTCGCATCCCGATTCTCGCCCGCATCAAAACGACGCAAGCGTTGGACCAACGAACTTAACGCAGACGAGGTTCTATTGGGGGGAAATACTTTGATCTTCAAAGCGACGAAATTATGAAAGAGCTGTCACATTTCGATGAGGCGGGCAACGTAAAGATGGTGGACGTTTCGGGCAAGGAGGGGTCGACTCGACGCGCGACCGCTTCATGCCGCGTCCTGTTGTCCGGTGAAACTCTGAACGTCCTTCGCTCGCAAACTAATCCGAAGGGCGACCCGCTCGAGATAGCGCGTATTGCCGGAATAATGGCTGCAAAGAAAACGTCGGAGCTGATTCCGCTCTGCCACCAGATCAATCTTTCGAAGGTGAATGTGACGGCCGAGATGTGCGAGTTTGGAATCTACATCGAAGCGGAAGCGATCACAGACGCGAAGACGGGAGTAGAGATGGAAGCTCTCACCGCGGCATCGATCGCGGCACTGACGATCTACGACATGTGCAAAGCGGTTCAGAAAGACATCGAGATCACTGAGCTTCGCCTGGAAAGTAAGACTGGAGGGAAAGCCGATTTTGAGAGGAAAGCAACTGGCAGGTAGCAAGTAGCAACTAGTTATTGGCAGCTAGCTGGCAGTTGCGAACTGACATTATGGGAATCAAGCGCGGCTGACCGTACTTTTGCCGCCATTTCTCGCTGTCTAACTGCTTACTGCTAATTGCTAGCCACTAGCCGCTAATTAGTGCCTTTTGACTGAACTTTGATGTAATATCGAACGTAAAGGCACCAGGGAGTATTACTGAATTATGCGACACAGAATTGCGGAAGACGCCAAACCACAGCTTTTACTTTTGCTACTCGCAACTGCGATCACAGTGGCGCTTTATTTCATACCGCTCGCCGATTATCTGGTTTACCCCATCCGTCTGTTTGTCACGTTCATCCATGAGAGCAGCCATGCCCTGATGGCAGTCGTGACCGGCGGCTCCGTGCAGAGCCTGACGATCGCGAGCGACGGCAGCGGTGAGGTTTATTCGGCATCCAGGGGGATGATCGGAGAGCTTTTGACCTCGAGTGCAGGATATCTCGGAACCACTGCTTTCGGCGTGCTGATGCTATTCCTGATACGTCGCTCGTTCTCTCCGAACAAGATCCTGGCCGCGCTGGGCATCTTCGTCGCCGCCATGACGGTAATCTTCGCGGTCATAAGCCCGATGTTCAATTTCTTGTCCCTGAACACTACATTCTCGAGCATCGCCTTTACGATCGTCGCGGGATCGCTGCTCACTGCCGCGCTCGTTGCCTTCGGCATCTATGCGAAGGGACGCGTCGCGAGCTTTGCGGTCGCCTTTCTCGCAGTCCAATGTCTTCTCAACGCGGCGCTGGATCTGGTCAATGTTTTCTTCATCAACGCCCCGTTCGTCGGAGCCAACGTCCATACCGATGCTGCGAACATGGCGGCCGCCACTGGCCTTCCCGGTATTATGTGGGTCATGATCTGGATGGGGATCTCGCTTGTGATGCTTTCGCTCGGATTGCGGCTTTATGCGGTCAAGCAGAGCAAGGCGAGCTCGGACGATTCTGTGTTCGAGGTGTAGACACAGAAGCGGGTGACCGCATGTCAGTAACACCTGCGTATGCGGCTGGCGGCGAGATAAGATTTAAGAAACGTAATTTTCCGTCGGCGCTTTACCATTCGCTCACGCAGGTAGTACTGACTTACCGCCCACGGCGCAACCAGACAAATGAAAATATTATTCTCGGCGATCGTGATCGCGACTCTCTGCTTTTCGCTTTCCGCACAAATCAAAAAGCCTGAGGCGCCGACCGTCAAGATCCCTTTCGCGGAATCGCGGCAGGCGGTTGTTGTGACGACAAAGGATTGGGACGCCACTAAGGGCGAGGCTCAGTTATACGAACGCACGACCAAAGGTTCCAATTGGAAAGCGAAGGGCGACAAGTTCTCCGTGGTGGTGGGCCGCAGTGGGCTCGGATGGGCGCAGGATTCTGCAGCTGAGAAGGCAACTCACTTCAAAGTGGAAGGCGATGGCAAATCGCCGGCGGGAATGTTCCCGCTCACGTTCGCGTTCGGCTCGTCAATGAAGCCCGAACAAATTACGTTTCCGTACACAAGACTGGACCAATACACAGAGTGCGTGGACGACGTGAATTCTCACCACTACAACAAGATCGTCGGCCGTGACCAGGTTGGAATTTTCGATTGGAAGAGCTCTGAGAAAATGCTCGAAGTGGGTGAGCCGTACGCACTCGGCGTCTTCGTGGCGTACAATTCGTATCCGGTCGTTAAAGGAAACGGCTCGTGTATTTTTCTGCACGTTTGGAAGGACTGGACCACTCCGACCGCGGGATGCACGGCAATGAACCGTCACGATTTGGAGCGAATTGTTAACTGGCTGGAGCCGGATCACCATCCGTATCTCGTTATATTGCCGGAAGGCGAATATAAGCTTTTGAGGAAATCATGGAACCTTCCGAAACTCAAATAACTCTCGCTAGCATTCCGCTCGGTGGCCGGCTGCTTATAAGGTCGAAGAAAGACTGGCGTGTGGCGGTCGTCAGCCGAATAGCCGAGGACAAGGTGACGATCTCGGTCGCTTCGCCGAGTGGATACAATTATCGTTTGCGGCGAGCGCTCGATGCATGCATCTCATTCGACGGCCGCATTCCCTTCCTTGTGATCGAGGACAGCGACACATGGCGTGAAAACTTTTCGCCTTATGATGTTCGTTGGTAATTCGCTCGCTGCGTTTTCTTTCCGTGTATCCTGCGGAAGAGAAAAACAACACTGGAGCTATGGAAAGAAACTAGCGGTTGAGCTTTACTCGTCCTACGCCGATCACATTCCTTGAATTGTTCTCCTGAACAAAAACCACAACCTTTAAGTGTGCTGCGTTCCACTCAGGGCTGATCTGCAGCGCAGAAGACGTCTCTAACTCCTGCTTGTCCGGGGCCAACACGCCAAGGCCTTCAACTCCCGAACAACCGAGACATGTTCGAGAGTGGAGCCGGCGTTTTCGCCGCGCTCGACCCGCGAGCTGATCGCATCTTCGGCGATGGCGACGAATATAGTCGCGTCTTCGTGCTTAGGCGCTCGTGCAATTTTCACGGTTAGTTGATCGCCCTCGGCTGCGATCTCGACAACCGCTTTGGCGGATCCCGCGCCGTTCGCGATTGCCTTCGCCGCTTTTCCCGAATCGCTCCCGACAAATTCGGACTCGCCGTCGACAATCATCTGAGGCGTATAGCTCGAATCGAGTTTCAGTGCTTGCGCGTATATCTCCTGCCGTCGACTGAACAACGGCGATGAGAACCGGTCCTTCCACCCAAGTCGATCCCAATAATCGACATGGAATGCGAGTGTAATAATTTCTGCCCGGGGCACCGGCTGCTGGTTTTCAAGAAACGCCAGGTTCTTATCCGCCGGCGGACAACTCGAGCATCCCTCTGATGTGAATAGCTCAACGAGCACCGGTTGGCGGGCGACGTCCGACACTTGACCGTCTTCCGGGGCAATGATGGGTTCGCTATCGACCGATTGCTCCGGGCAAGCCGAAATGAAAACAGCTACGGATATCAATGCCAGCAAAATTATGAACCGCATATCGGTACTATAAACCATGGGCGCACTCGAACCACTAGCTCACACGAAATAACACCAACCTGAAGACATTGCCGATCTTCGAATACATTGAAGGCACAGGCAATTAGACCAGCCATATTTACTACGGTTTTGTTTCGAATCCCCGTTTGGTAAAATTTAGTTTTTCTTAGTAGCCCGGATTTCTATCTATGCAGGCAGCACCATCAAAAAAGGACGAGGCGATCGAGGTTCGAGGCGCGAGGGTCCATAATCTCAAGAACATCTCGGTCTCGCTTCCCCATAACAAGCTCACAGTCGTAACCGGTGTTTCGGGCTCAGGCAAATCGAGCCTCGCCTTCGACACCGTATACGCCGAGGGCCAGCGAAGATATGTGGAGTCCCTGTCGGCCTATGCCCGGCAGTTTCTCGAGCGCATGGACAAGCCGGACGTGGACGAGATCACAGGTATCGCACCGGCCATCGCGATCCGTCAGAAAAACGCGACGCGGAATCCGCGATCGACGGTCGCGACGCAGACCGAGATCTACGATTACCTTCGCCTGCTCTACGCCCGTGCCGGGCAAACGTTTTGTCATGTCTGCGGACGCGAGGTCAGGAAAGATTCTCCGGAATCGGCGGCCGATGAGATTCTCGCAGAGCTGCCGGAAGAAACGAGATTTTACGTGCTGTTTCCGATACAGCAGGAGAATGGTTCCGGCAAAGACACAAAGGTGGTAAAGAAAACGAAAAAGAAGACCGCCGCACGGTCGGACGAGTTGAGCACTTCGGCTTTTCTGATCCTTCTGCTTCAGCAAGGTTTTTCACGCCTGTTTCGCGATGGCGAGGTCATAGAGCTTCAGAAACCGGAAGATTATCCCTACGACGATTTCGACGGCACATACGTCCTCATCGATCGCCTTAAAGCCGACACGGAAACCCGGCAGCGGCTGGTTGATTCGCTCGAAACGTGCTTTCGCGAAGGCCATGCCGCGACGATCTTCGTTCCTAGTGGCGAGCTCGCGGTTTCTAATTCCAGGAACGACGATCAGAAACTAGAAACTAGTAACCAGGAACTGGCCCTCAAGTTTTCCGATAAGTACATCTGCAAATACGACGGCACGTGTTACGAAGAACCCGAGCCGCACCTTTTCAGTTTCAATTCACCGTTCGGTGCGTGTCCCGTGTGCCAGGGTTTCGGAAACACGATCGGCGTCGATTACGACCTCGTCATTCCGAACCAGCTGCTATCGATCAAGGAAGGCGCGATCGAACCGTTCACGCGCCCGACGCACGCATGGGCGCAGAAAGAGCTTTTGAAATATGCTTCGTCGGCGAAGATCAACATAAGCACGCCTTTCGCCGACCTCCATGACTTCCAACAGAACGCGATCATCTACGGCGACGAGGGCTGGCGCGGTATCAAGGGTTTCTTTAAATGGCTTGAGACCAAAAAGTACAAGCTTCACGTTCGCGTTTTTCTGGCGAAGTATCGCGGCTACACGA
>JBDTMK010000025.1:0-16732 GCA_039934315.1 Pyrinomonadaceae bacterium
CACTAATTGTTCCCGTCGAACCGCCCTCGAAAACAGAAATGAAAAAAAGAGGCCGTCAGAAATCTAGTTTCTAGACGGCCTCCTTCAGGAGGGCTGGATCGCAGCGTGTTGGATCACTGCGTTCCCGACCCGGTTAGTAGTTCAAGGTCACATCACCGTCGGTTCCAAACTGCATCGAGCTATATCCCGACTCAGCCAGGCTCGACCGCATGACGTGCCATACGTTACTCGACGCTCGATATACAGCTATATCGGTTCTTCCGTCCCCGTCATAATCTGCCGGAACCGGAATGTCGCTCGCGATGCCGAACTGCGACGAGTAGTATCCGCTGCTCGTCTTCAGTATGTGCCAGATTCCGCCGCGGAATACAGCAACATCAGCTTTACCGTCACCGTCGTAATCCGCCGGGACCGGTCGGTCGCCTGCGAGTCCGAACTGCATGGCGGTGAAACCAGAAGAGCTTCCAAGGATGTACCACGTGCCATCACGATATACTGCGATATCCATGTGTCTGTCGCCGTCGTAATCGGCAGCCTGCGGGGAATCCGTAGGATTACCAAATCGAGTGGCGGAGAAACCAGCAGTGCTTTGCTGTAGATACCACGTACCGTCGGACGGACGATAGACAGCGAGGTCCGCTTTTCCGTCACCGTCATAATCGCCGGGCTGCGGGATGTCTCCCGCGAGTCCGAACACTCTGACGGAGTAGCCAATCGTAGATCCGAGAATGTGCCATTCGCCGTTGCGATAGATAGCAAAGTCGGTCTTTTGGTCACCATCGTAATCAGCTGCCACGAGCCTGTCGGTTCCAAGACCGAACTGGACTGCACGGGCTCCGCCGTTCGCGGTACTGGCCGAATACCACCAGGTCCCGTTCGCCGGTCTGAAGATCACCTCGTCGGACACACGGTCGCCATCGAAGTCGAAGCGAACGGGTGCAGCTAGAGGCGGAGGAGGAGCCGGCGTCGCAGTGTTGGTGAACGCGATCTCGTTGAACAAGCTACTCGGTAATAGTGGCTGATTCAGGAGGATCGTACCTGCTCGACCCGGCAAGTTGGGCGTAACCGTACCGCCCGTCGGTGATGTTATCGCGGTGACTCCAACGCCTGTAACGGCGGTCTCTGTCACAACGACTTGCGTGTTGAAATTAAACGTTCCGATACCCGGGAATTGCTCGTTTATCGGGAAAGGACCTTGCGCGAATTCGCACGAGCCTGCCAATACCGTTATAGGTGTCGTCGATACTGGGAATGACGTCAGCGGATTCACAGCTGCTACGGTAAACGTGAACGGAGTTCCAACCGTAACACCGGTGCCTGCGATCTTACAGATCTTCAGGATCGACGGACGGAATATGAAGTTCGTGAAGTCCACGATCGCCGTCGTGTTACGTGCGGGGAACACCGCCGTACGGTTTAATAGATTCGGATTCGGAGCACTTATCACAACCGGGGCGCCGACCGTTTGAACGGTCACAGGCGTCGCTGAGAATGCCGTCGAAGCACGAATGCGTGAAACGCGAACGTCGCCAAAGGTAAGTCCGCCAGGAAGTGACTGTCCCGGGGTTAGGCCGGTCTCGGTTACGAGGACCGGTGTTCCTACCACAAAGGTTCCTTCAACGAATTCGCAGAAGCCGCCCTGTGAATCCGGACCCGCCGGTACGTCGACAGTACGGGTTACACCCACGCCCGGAAGCGTCTGGGTCGCACTTGTCGGTGCAAGACCGGAGACGGTGAATCTGAACAAGGTACCGACCGGGATTAAACTCGGATCGGCCGTGATCTTACAAACCTTGATCTGACCCGGCAGCGAGCGGTTAAAGAAGTTTACCGTCGTCTGCTGGTTCACGTTGCCGCCTGAGATAACGTTAACATTCGCGTATCCACCATTGGTATTCGTTATCGGGTCACCGTCCGCGTCAAATCCCAAGTTCGGGAAAAACGCGTTAAAACGGTTTGCCGGGAACGTGGTAACTTCCTCAAGCCTGTAATTTGCACGGGCCAACTCCGTCACGTTGATCGTGAAAACGGTGTTGGGCACCTGCAGGGTTGTGACGGTAATCGCCGGAGAGCATCCGCCGACCGGAACTGAGAATGTCTGTCCCGGAGCGCCCTCTACTGTGAACTGGAAGAATCCTGTGACGTCCGTTCCAAGAGCGCGCTTACAAATTTCGATCGTTCCCGTTCTCGTGGTCTGATTGGTGAACGTGATCACCGTCTCATCGGTGACGCCGCCTTCCGGAACCGCGACAACTACCTGTCTCTGAGCAAGACTGAAGCTGACTCGGCGGTTCGCCGGGTTCGTCGTGATCCTGACGACCGCGGTGTTGGAACGGACGGTTTCCGTTACTGTGACGTTGCCCGCGGCCACATCTATTGCATTCGAGCAAGAGCCTGCTGCAACCTGAACGGGGGTTGCGATACCGGTCACTGAGAACGTAAAGATAGTTCCAACCGGGATCGGATCGCCGGCGGTCAGGTTTTTACAGATTTCAATAGAGCCGGTGCCGGCTCCGACGTTGCTTGTTTCAACAGTGACTTCGCCTTCCACGCCCATCGTTTTACCGGACACGGTTGAACCAGTGCCGATCGAGACGGTGTTGTTGGAAATGATGTTCGCGTTGATCGTGCTTTCGTCGCCGATCGTTACGTCGCCACCCGAGATAATGTAAACGTTTGTTGCGCGAGCTCCATCGGTAAGACGTATGTTCGATCCCTCACCGGTCGATACACCGCCTGCAACGCGAAATATGAATCTCGCATTTGAGTCGCCGCCGCCGCTGAGTGTCACCTGACCGGCAAGGTCAGCCGAAGCGAGGCAATAAACGCCGGGGCTGAACGTCTTGCCGCCGAGATTCGTTTCTGCGACGTCCGCGCACGGCAGTTGGGCTATCCAACGCAGCGCGTCTTTCATGTCCTGTTTTGCCTGACCGAAGTTTTCCGGAGAAGCGTTTTCGGCCAACCCGGGGATTCCCGTGATCGGACCGGTCGAACCTACGCTTCCACGGAAGCTCGACGTCCCGTGGTTGTGAACCCTACGGCCGCCGAATACGGCTAGGTTACTCGCGGCACCAAAGTTAAGTGCGTACGCCAGCATTTCCGACGTCGCGCCGCCCTGGAATTCCGGGGCTGCCTGCGCTTGAACGCGGGTATTGCTGATCGACGAATTGCTGAACAGCATGCCCACAACAAACAAAAGGCCAACGACAAATGTCGCGGCCATAAAGAGAGAACGATTCTCTCGCCCGACTGTAAACCCAGTTCGGGATACACGTGTAGTGTTACTCATCTTGACTAATCCTCCTCGGTTTGTGTTCGTTTCTTCAGCTTAGATCGCCGGTACGCCCGGACAACTCTTTTGCTGACCACAGATTCGAACGTTGTGTTTCTATCTTTAACCCGTGTAAGAGGCACGGGGGTGAAGTCCAAAATAATTGGTTAATGAGACTTTAGTAAATTAAATAGGTGCGACTTTGTTCTCTGGCATACAAACATAATCTTTTTATTGCAGTATATTCTGTGATTTTCCTTTTTCACCCATTACTTGAATTAAACTTAAGAAGATTCATTCAGGCGTTTAAACTGGCGGAGTTTCAAGTCGAAAGCATTTACGATCACTTCCATTAATTAAACTGATTTTTTTTTCCGTTTGTCTGCCTGCATACCGACAGACGTCGTAGAAAGGAACCGAATAGCATTCTCAGGGACACACGACAGAAGTACATCGGTTAAACTGGAAGTCGTCACAGCGACTCTCGGTGAAACTGTAATGTAATCAAGTCTAGTCTCTCCTTGATGGGGGCGTGGCGACACGCCCTCTAAAGTTTCAGGTTAAGGGAATTTACAACTTTAGTTACCGAGCTTACATACAGGGGCCAAAGTAATCGTTATTCTTAGCATCGGGACAAGCCAGGGTAGCAAGCCGGCTGGATTCGTTCGCTTCAACTGTGGCGTTTCCCCACTGTTCGTTACGGCTAATTGTGGCTTTTTAGTCAGGGAAATCGTCCCGACTTGTCCCTATAGTTCCTCCGAGCATATTAATGCCCCGTCGTCCTCGATAAGACGCGGGGCATTTTTTTAGCTCGCTCCTCACGAGGAAGGGAGGTCAGCGATTGGAAGCGGTCGAAACCGGGCTTTCAAGTAGTCTTACTTGGCGCGCCTTGGTGCTCCCGGACTTGCGAAATTTCATTAGAAATTCTTGGGAACGCTGGCGCATTGAGCCTTTCTTCTCGTCGTGACTAGCTTTGCGGCGTAGCCGCTGAAGCTACCACGCGTGGCTTCGTAATCGTTTCGGTAAGATCTACTGAACAATAATTGGTTGGTTGCGGAGGTGCGAATCTCGGCTTTTATCCGCTTTTAGAGGAAGCGGATTTAAAGCCGAGATTAATATTTGGAAAGCTAAATTAGACGGCTTCCACGCAGTTGTTTTGTTTTGTACCGCCATCCTATCGTAAGACTAAGCCGGGTTACTCCTCTTCCAACCAGCCCTGCAAAATCGCGTAACGGACGATGTCGATACGGGACCGCATGTTTAGCTTTCGCATCGCGTTACTCTTGTGTGCCTCAACCGTCTTCACGCTTAGATCCAGCCGCGTTGCGATCTCTTTGTTGCTGTAGCCCCACGCTATGAGACGAAGCACCTCGCTCTCGCGTTCGGAGATCTCCTTTGTTCCCTCACCGCGAAGTGGGCCGGTGGTTCGCCCCGTATATCGGCCGAGCAGCTTTTGCGTCAGCTCTGAATCTACGTAAGATCTTCCAGCCCTGACCGTGCGGATCGCATTGATCAGTTCGGTCGGCGCGCTTTGCTTTAGCACGTACCCGTTCACGCCGGCCTTAATCAGCTGCTGCAGGTAGCCGTCGTCGGTGTGCCGGGTAAGCGTAAGGATCTTCAGCTCGGGAAACTCTTTGCGAAGCTTTTCGGTCGCCTTCAGCCCATTAAGCTCCGGCATCGAGATGTCCATCACAAGCATATCCGGATTTAGCGCCCGCGTTTGAGTGATCGCGCTGTTCCCGTTATCCGCCTCACCCACAACCTCCATGTCGGGCTGCGCGTTGACGAGCATCTTGATCCCCTCTCTAACGGTGTTGTGATCTTCCGCTAATAAAATTCTTATTGTTTCGATCATCTACTTCCGACCCCCTTTGGCACGCGGACAAAGATGGTCGTACCCTTGCCCGGTCCCGATTCGATCTCGATTGCTCCGCCAATAAGCGCAGCCCGCTCATGCATTCCGATAAGCCCGAGCCCACGGCCGGATTCACCGCTCGGTTTGAGCTCACCCGCCTCGAATCCCTTTCCGTCATCTTCGATAACCAGGACAATGTCGTCCCGGCGCTTTTCGACGACGATGCTAACGCTGCTCGCACCGGCGTGCTTGATGACATTATTCAACGCTTCCTGGACTATGCGGTATAGGTTCGTTTCCACATCCGCCAAAAGACGCCTACCCTCAACATTACCCGCGTGAAGCTCAGCCGGGATCCCGTAGTGCCGCGACCATTCGGAAACGAAGTTTCGCGTCGCGGCAACAAACCCAAGATCGTCGAGGGCCGCCGGTCGAAGCTCCCACGCGAGAAAGCCGACTTCCGCATCGAGCCTGGCGGCAGCACCCTGCAGACCCTGAATTCCCTTCGCCATTCGGGGGCTCATTGAGTCGTATTCTGCCAGTGTCGCGATCTGTAGCCTGAGTGCCGTCAACTGCTGACCGAGCTGATCGTGCATGTCGCGTGCGATGCGGCTCCTCTCTTCTTCCTGCGTGGTCACGATTCGGCGGAGCAGGTCGACCCGTCCTTCTTCTGCACGCTCCCGGTCAATAATCTCCTGCCGTAGTGTGACGTTCGACGCTTCAAGCTCGGCCGTGCGGTCTTCGACAAGTCTTTCCAGCTGGGTCCGGTAACGGTTCAGTTCTTCTTCTATCTTCTTGGCCTCGGTCAGATCGCGCGCGATCTTGGCGTAGCCGACCAAGCTACTGTCGTCAAAGATTGGTGCCATCACGCCGCTCGCGAAGAAACGCGACTGGTCCTTTCGCATATGCCATCTCTCGTCCGCAGCCCGCCCTTTCTCGCGTGCCGCCTGCATTTCCATCTCGCGAACATTGTTTTCGCGGTCCTCGGGTGTGTATAGCTTGTCGCACGTGGTTCCCACGATCTCTTCGTCCGAGTAGCCGAATATCTCCTCGGCGCCGGTGTTCCAGGAGAGCACTCGCCCCTCCACGTCCGAAATGAATATCGCGTAATCGCTGAAGCTCTCGGCCATGCGCCTCATTGCCTCTTCGGATTTGCGAAGTGCATCCTCGACGCTCTTGCGCTCGGTTATGTCATTAAAGAGAACAGCGACCTGGCGCTCCTCGGGATTTCCGAATCGGAAAGCATAGATATCAAACCATCGGTCCATTGCCGCGGCGTGATTTTCAAATCGCTCGGGTTCGCCAGTCAACGCGATCCGTCCGTATGTGTCGAACCAATACTGTTCGTGATCCGGACGCAATTCCCTCATGCTTTTTCCGACTGGATCCTCAATGCCCGTTTGTTTCTCGAACGAAGGGCTGCACTCGAGGAACTTGTAATCGACGGTGTTTTCGTTTTCGTCGAATACCAGCTCGACAATACAAAAGCCTTCATCGATGGAATTAAAAAGGTCGCGGTATCTTTTTTCCGACGCGCGGAGCTCCGTTTCAGCGTTGACGCGCCTGCTTATATCTTCGAATGCGAGAACGCCGCCCACGATATTCCCGTCGGCACCGACGAGCGGCGCCGCATTGACCGATCCGACGGTCGTCGGTGCGTCCGGATTCCAAAGGTGCATTTCTTCGTTGACGACCGTCTCGCCCTTTCTAAGCGCTCGCGCCATGGGCATCTCTTCAGGCTTCAGGGATCGACCGCTGCTGTCACGGAGATCCCAACGCCTGTACTCCTCGCCGGCACGCGAACCTGGGCCAGCCTCGCCTAGAATTGCCGCCATCTTTTGGTTTCCAAATACAAATCTTTCCTCGGCGTTCGCAACGATTACTCCGGCCGGCATTTGCTCAAGGATCGAATCAGAATGCTTCTGAGCCGCCGTAATTTCCGCCAGCAGACGGAGTTGTTCTTCCCGCGCGAGAACGCGATCGGTAATGTCGATAAAGGTCAGAACCACCCCGCTGATCCTATCGTCGATACCGCGGTAAGGCAGAAACCGGGCAATGAAGTGTCGTCCGGACGTCGAACGGACCTCGCGCTCGATAGGCTGCAGATTTTTAAGAACAAGTGCCGCATCGATCGAAAAATGATCCGGCGAAAGAGTGTGCGTGATGTGCTCCAACGGCCGGCCGATGTCCGCCGGAATGATATTGAAAAGTTCGGCCGACGGCGGTGTATAAAGTTTTATCTGGAGTTCCCTATCGAGAAAGATTGTGGCGATGTCCGTCGAACGCATCAGGTTTTCGAGATCCGAATTCATGTGCGCGACCTCATCTATCCGGTCTTTCAGCTCGTGATTGACCGTCGTCAGTTCTTCGTTGACGGACTGCAATTCCTCCTTACCGGTTTCGAGCTCTTCCGAAGCCGAACGCAGCTCTTCGTTTATAGCCTGGAGCTCCTCATTCGACGCCTTCAACTCTTCGGTCGAAGTTTCGTATTGCTCGATAGTATTGCGAAGCTGATCCTTGGTCTGCCTCAGCTCATCTTCCATGCGCCGCACTACACCTTCCATCGCTGCATCGCCCGAGACGATCGACTGGAGCGACTCGGCAGGTTCCGGGGCGCCGTGTGCTTCCTCGAAAATGACGATAGCCGCCGCATCCGGTGTTTTAACGGGGCAGACGGCAATGTTGACGAGTTGTTCCTTACCGCCGAGCATTAGACGGATGTTCCGCGCCTCGACGGTTTTGTCTTCCTTGCGGGCCGTAAAGAGCGCAGCTCGCACGTCCGGCAGCAATGCCGGATCTATCACCTTCATAAGATTATTCGTCGGTGTGCCCCCGGCGAACCTCAGAAAGCGCCCGGCACTCTCGCTAATATGAAGGATCTCCCCGTCTTCGTCGATCAGCACACTTGGCGGCGCATATTGTTCGATGAGCTGGTGGTGAAGCTCGCCGAATGAGGGCGGGTTCGTTCGGGACTTTGCCGCTGCTTCGGTAGTCCGCGGTTTCCACACACCGGTCATCGGCATTTCCGGCGGGCCCATCCACGGGGCCGTCTCAGGCCGCCGCCGATAGATGCGGTGCTTCGTATCGAGAGGAAAAAAAAGATTACCGGCGCTTTCGGCGGACTCTGACGAACCCAGGAAGAGACGTCCACCGGCGCGCAGCGCAAAGTGAAAAATGTTCAGCACCTTTTCCTGCGTATCCCGATTGAGATAGATAAGAACATTACGGCAGGTGATCAGGTCGAGCCGCGAGAACGGCGGATCACGAAGGATATTGTGCGGTGCAAAAAGGATCATCTCCCGAATCTGTTTTCGGATACGGTGCATGTCCTCTTCTTTTGTAAAAAATAGTCTCAGGCGTTCCGGCGAAACATCGCTGACAACAGCTTCCGTAAAACATCCTTCACGGGCTTCCGCGATAACGTCGTCGTCGACGTCAGAAGCGAATACCTGTATCTTCGGCGGTTCGGGCAGAGTGGCCGCATACTCGCTAAGCAGGATCGCAATCGAGTACGCTTCCTCGCCTGTCGCGCAGCCGGCTATCCAGACGCGCACATGGTCCTCTCCGGACTTTCCTTCAAACAAAGCAGGTATAACCTTTTTCTCGAGAGCCGAGAACGCTTCGGTGTCCCGGAAGAAATTGGTCACATTGATGAGGAGATTTTTTAACAGAGAGAGAACCTCGTCCGGGCGGTCCCGAAGTATTGTTAAATACTTTTCAAGATCGTCCGTTTCGTGGATCTGCAAATGCCGGGCGATGCGGCGAACGATCGTCGGCCGTTTGTAATTTGAAAAGTCGTGCCCGGTACGGATGCGAAGGAGAGCGAGCACGTCGCGAAGCATGTCGAAGTTTTTTATGTCATTCGCGACTTCGCCGTCAGGGCCATCGGTCAGCTTCAACTTTTCGCTGCTGTCCCTAACGAACAGCAACCTCTCCGGCATGTCGGCCACCGACAAGACAACATCCACGATCTTCGTCTCGATAGCGCTTCTCGGCATGCCGTCGTATTCGGCATCGAGCGGATCCTGAACGATCGCGAAGCCGTCACGTCCCTTGATATGTTTCATCCCAAGGGTTCCGTCGGTACCGGTTCCGCTCAGAATTATGCTGACCGCCTTTGTTCCGTATGCGTCGGCGAGCGTCCGGAAGAAGCGATCGATAGGAACCCTCACACCTTTTCGGCGGACAGGATCTCTAGGTGTTATTACACCGTCCGTCATCTCGAGGTGCTTTGCCGGTGGAATGACGTAAACCTTGTTCGGCTCAACCTTGACGGTCTCGGTGACCTGCTCGACGGGCATCTGGGTTTCACGTTGGATGATCTCCGCGAGACTGCTCTTGTGTTCCTGAGAGAGATGGAGAATGACGACAAACGCCATCCCACTGTCGCTAGGCATCGCGGAAAAGAAATCTCTGAGTGCGGCCACACCTCCGGCGGACGCGCCGATCCCGACCACAAGAAAATCTTTCTTGGGGGAATTGTCGCCTTCACGACCATGGCCGTTCGATTCTTCTTGAATGCCTTTACGCTTCATTCGTTCAATAAAGTCCGGGCTCGGGCCCGCCAAACCGGGGCGCCAAGGTCGTCGCGAAAAGATTCTGATCGAGGTACGGCTAGTGTATACCCTGGTGCTCGATACACAAACGAATTTGCAACATGAGGTTGTTTGCCGTTCCGTACTCCCGACTACAGAATTCTATGAACGGCTTAGATACTTTAGTATGTGAGCGTCAACTCCGGACGAACCGACAAAACATGTACTGGAGTTTCGAAAATTTTTGCTCGCCGGATTATGTTTTGATATCGGCCGGCGGCAACTTCAGCGATACCGATTTTGCGAGCATGCTAGATGAGCTCTATCGGCTAGATTATTGGCGTCCGCTTATACCCTTGCTGCTGGATGAAAGCGACCTGGACATGTCGCCGGTTACTACCGCACAACTTGCGAACGCGGCTAAATATTTTCTCGACCAAAACGCACAGCTGGGATATACAAAGATTGCGGTTGTGCTCGGATCGCCAGCAGCGTTGCGGGTCGCGGAGCGATTTGGATTCGCGGTCGGCTCGCAGACTAAAGCCGTGGTTGCAGCATTCTCGACAGGAAAGAGGCCGTCAAATGGCTGGTCTTCTGAGGCCGACAAGATTAGCCGGCTCAGATGAACATAAAAAAAGTCCGGTGCTGCTGTGTCAACACCGGACGGCAAAAGGAACCTAGAGGAGGGTTTATTCTATGATTCCGTTATCAATCAGAATCAATCACGCCCTCGGCAGTCGAAAGTTCCAAAACTTTTTTTAGCCCGCAAGCGGAAAAGACGTTGTTAACGTCTCCCACTCCGTCAACATCGTCTTTTCCATTGCCAAAAGGCCACAGCGGGGAGCCGCGGCCATTCAACAATTCGAGCTCTAATAAGATCTGCGGAACAAGCTGTCCGGACGAGTTTCCAGGCCTTGGGAGTCGGTCGCCTGGCAGGCGTCCCGCGGGTCTTTCGATGCGCTGCAAATATAGCATGGATGAATGCAGCAACTGTACTGCCGGATACACATTAAGAAAATATATTTACGCATTTTCTACAAGCAGAATTCTTCTCCTGAATTATGGCAAATCGAAGTGCTCCTAAACGGAAGTTGATCACTTTGAGCGAGTCGGCCGTCCTTCTTATCGACGTCATTACGAACTTCGAATTCGAAGGTGGGGGCGAGCTTCTGAGGCGGCTGCAAATCTCCCAAGATTGTATCGCGGCGGTGAAGCCGGCGCTTACGAAACAAGCGATGGAATTTATCGAACGTGTTTCCAAAGCGGATACGCGAAATTCGGAAGAGATTTCCTTCAGACATACCGGACGGCGATAACCGTGACCGCATATTCGATTACATTGCTTTATAATGTCGATACCGAACATGGAACCGCTTGCAAACCGTATCAGGCCGCGCGATCTAAACGAATTTGCGGGACAAGAACATCTTGTCGGCGAAGGAAAACCACTGCGGCTGGCGATCGAGCAAGGCCATATATTTTCATTCCTGTTATGGGGTCCGCCCGGAACCGGAAAGACCACGCTCGCTCGTATCTACGCGAATGCGATCAACGCAGAGTTCCATGAACTTTCCGCCGTCTCGGCCGGAAAAGATGATATTCGAAAGCTTGTCGACAAACGGGAACCGCGATTGATCCCGCGTGTTCTTTTCCTGGACGAGATCCATCGATTCAATAAAGCACAGCAGGACTTCCTCCTGCCGTATGTCGAAAGCGGTGATCTCGTACTGGTCGGCGCGACGACGGAGAATCCGAGCTTTGAGGTCATCTCACCGCTATTGTCGCGTCTGCGCGTTTTTGTCTTGGAGGAACTTTCCGACGAAGACATGTCAGAGATCATCGACAGGACCGGGCACGATCTAACCAAGGAAGCTAAAGCGTGGCTCATCGAAATGGCAAACGGCGATGCCCGTCAGGCGCTGACGATGATCGAAAATACGGCCGAGCTTTATGACAAAGTTACGCTCGAGACTCTTAAGGAAACGCTTCAGTCTAAATTCCTTCGATACGATAAGAAGGGCGAGGAGCATTACAACGTAATCAGCGCATTCATTAAGTCGATGCGCGCGAGCCGTCCGGATGCCGCGATTTATTATCTTGCGCGAATGATAGAAGGCGGCGAGGACCCGAAATTTATCGCTAGACGAATGGTGATCTTTGCATCGGAGGATATCGGTCTCGCTCAGCCGACGGCACTGGTCGTCGCTAACGCCGTCTTTCGCGCGGTCGAAACTATAGGCCTGCCCGAATGTGTTCTGAATCTCGCTCACGGCGTAGCTTATCTCGCGAACGCGCCAAAAGATCGACGAGCGAACGATGCGATCGGTGAGGCGATGGAAGATGCAAAGAAACTGGGAAATCTACCCGTCCCGATGAACCTTCGAAACGCGCCGACCAAAATGATGAAAGGTCTCGGCTATGGCAAGGGCTACGAGATGTATCCGGAAACTGATGACCTGCTGCCAGACAAGCTGAAAGGCAAACATTATCTGGCGAGTGATGAACCGTCAGATTAAATTTTCGGTCCTGGTTTCTAGCTCCTGATTTTGGGTTATCAGTTTTCAATTTTCAGTTTCTCCGGAGAGTATCGCCTATGTTTCGAATGATTCTTGGTTGTTCAATTCTAATTATCGCCGCATCTGTTTCTGCTCAAACATCCGACGCCATACCGACACGTGAGATGGACAGAATCAATTGGATGGAGTTTCAAGAAACGGTCCCATCTAAAAGCGATACTGTCTTGCTCCCGACAGGTACGCTTGAGCCGCACGGCGTCATAAACAACGGAGCAGACAATACAGCTCCGACGGCCATGGCAAAGACGATCGCACGCCGTACGAACGCCCTGATCGCGCCCACCCTGCCGTACGGCATTACCGGTTCGATGGAAGCCTACCCCGGTGCGTTTCAAATTACTGAAGCTGCCTATCGGCCTTTCGTAAAACAAATCCTCGAAGGCCTCGCGAAAAACGGATTTCGAAACATCATCATTCTAAATGGCCACGGCGGCGGGCAGACGGCTGTCCTGCAATCAGTCGCGGCAGAAGTCGCTATGGAGAGAAAGGTGAGAACTCTCGTGATCAATTGGTGGTCCTTTGCGTCCGAAGAAACCAAAGACGTATTCGGTGAGGACGGCGGCCATGCCGGTCTGAATGAAACAGCATTTATCCAGGCGATCGATCCAACCCTTGTTCACCAGGACCGATACAAACCCGAGCTTGCAACCGCCTACCCTGCGCCCGGAACATGGTCTGCGGTTCCCTTTCCATCGTCGATCGGGCTATATCAAAAGGGCCAGGGCTATCCGAAGTTCAATCAAAAAAAGGCGGACGAGTACTACAAAAAGGTGACGGACAAGGTTGCCGACCTTATCGTCGAGATCAAAAAGAAGTGGGATCTGGCCGGCTTATAGGCCCAAAACTTCCATAAGAACTTTTCTGATACAAAAACTGTGGTATAGTCGTCTGTAAATTATGACCGGAACCCTAATCTGGTCAGACAGCGGTTTTTATGAAAGACGCCACACAAGTTCGCGACGTTAAAAGCGCGATCCTCGATGCCACTGATCGCTTGCTCGCTCGAAACGGTTACAAGAAGATGACGATCGACGACCTCGCGGCTGAGGTCGGGATCGGAAAAGGAAGTGTGTACCTGCACTTCTCGAGCAAAGAAGAAATCGCACTCTCGCATATCGACGCCATCATAGAGCGCGTAAAAACGCGCCTCCATGCCGTTTCCCAAAAGAGGACTTCATACGAGAGCCGGCTCAAGGAAATGCTGGTCGAGCGCGTCACCTGCCGATTCGACAGTGTCCAGCATTATACCCAGAGCTTAAATGATCTTCTGTCGAAGATCCGTCCGCGCCTTCTTGAACGTCGTAAGCGATATTTCGAAGAGGAAGCTCACATATTCGAAGCCTTGATCAAACAAGGTATCGCGGCGGGAGCATTCGCAAAATTTAACGCGGCCGAAACAGCGCGATCACTCTTGTTGGCCACAAACTCTCTGCTTCCATATAGTCTCAGCACTCAGGAGTTGGGCGAACGAAAGGAAATTGAAAAGCGTGCATTGAATCTCGCAGATCTTTTACTTAAAGGATTGATAGCTCGCTAGCTCGTAACAAAAAGGAGTATTACCGCAATGAAAAACCGAATCATTTATTTATTCGCAACCCTCACTCTCAGCTGCGCGTTTGTCTTAATCCCGTCGAAAGCCGGTGCCCAGCAGCCGCCGATGGCGCCGGACATGACCATCGACTCCACAACTCGCACCGCCGTCATCGACATCTTGCTGAAAGAGCTGAACGAGACTTACGTGTTTCCGGAAACAGCTAAGAAAATGGAAACCGACATTAAAGCTCGGGCCGGCGCTAACGAGTACGATTCCATAACGAGCTCTCGGGCCTTTGCTGAAAAGCTGACGGCCGATCTACAAAGCGTGAGTAAGGACAAGCATCTGCGAGTTCGATATTCGTATGATGTTCTCCCCACCCGCCAGGATCGCCGCGAGCCGACGGAGGCCGAGATCGAACAGGGAAAGTGGTTCAACAAGCGAGTCAATTATGGATTCGAAAAGATCGAACGAATGAACGGGAACATCGGTTACATCGATCTCCGCGGCTTCAACGACGAGGAAGCGGGAGCAGAAACTGTTGCCGCCGCCATGACTTTTTTGCAGAACACAGAAGCGTTGATCTTCGACCTGCGTCAGAACGGCGGCGGAAATCCCGCGATGATCGCGCTCATATCGTCTTATTTGTTCAGCGACAAGCCGGTGCATTTGAACGATCTCTACTGGAGAAAAGAAAACAAGACGGATGAGTTCTGGACCAAGCCCGAATCGGCAAAGATAAAGTTTGCGAACAGGGACATATACGTTCTTACGAGCGGCTACACTTTTTCGGGTGCCGAAGAATTTACGTACAATCTGAAAAATTTAAAGCGCGCGACGGTCATCGGTGAAACGACGGGCGGCGGAGCTCATCCCGGCTCCATGGTTCGACTGGCAGATCATTTCGGAGTTTTTGTGCCGATCGGCCGGGCGATCAATCCGATCTCGAAAACAAATTGGGAAGGGACGGGCGTCGAGCCCGATATCAAAGTTCCGAAAGAACGGGCGCTGAAAACGGCTTATCTAATGGCTCTCAATAAATCGGTGGCAAGCCTGAAAGATGAAAACATGAAAAAAGGCGTGAAGGCATTGGCCGAGCAGACGCAAAAGGAATTGGACGAATTAAAAGCGCAAAGTAAAAAGTAAAGAGTAAAAAGGTAGAGAGGGAGGTGTACAATTCAACCCTTCCTTTTTACTTTTTTCTTTTTACTTTCCTACCTTTTCCAATAATTCTTTATTTTCAGATCCAGCATCGGGAACGCGACGTACTCCACGTTGCGTCCTGTTTCCCGTAGCTTCTGAACCATCGGAATTGCTGCGTCGGCGTTACGAGTGTGGACGATTATGGTGGCAGCACGCTGCAGGTCAGCACGCTCGTTAAGGAACTCCGCGATCGCGAATCCGGTCGTGCCGAAGTCATTATGATCGTTAGATTCGTAATGATGCGGCAGAAGATCGTGGTCGAGAAAGATCGCGTCGTAATTCTCCTCGGCAAGAAACTTCTTCGCATCTTCGACCGTCTCGGCGATGACGAGATCGTCACCCGCAAAGCGCTTCTCGAACCATCGATGGCGGCGCCGATCGTCGTCCAGAAGAAAAACGCTAATCGGCGTTCTCTCGGATTTAAGGTCGGCGAGCCCCATTCTGACTAACAAATTTCTCAATAAACTCATACGCGAAACCGAGAGGGAAACGTAAATATAGCACACGCTGCGTCGGTTCGTAGTGCCGCGGGATTGGTTGCTATGCTCGGATTCCGCAGTAAAATTTACCGAACTTGATTCGCCGATTCCCAGTGTTATAATCCTTTTCTACTTCGTCGATCCTCATGCCTACTGAACACGCAAAAACAGCTCTGAGCGCGGTGCCGCCCGCCAATGATCCTGGTGAATTCGACAATGAGTGTCCGGTTTGTTTCGGGTCCGGAATGGAGATCGTCGCGGGCAAAGGAGCTCGAGTTTGTTCATGTCAAAAACAAAAGACGAGCGGAGGAAGCTACGATAAGGCGAAACTTCCCGATCGATATTCACCGTGTCATTTCAATAGTTATCTGCCGGGAGATCCATCACAGGTAAAAGCGCTGCGCCTCGCGACGCAGTTTACGATGGAATATCCGGCCGTCGATCGCGGGCTGCTTTTTATGGGCTCGGTTGGGGTTGGGAAAACGCATCTCGCAGTCTCCATTTTGAAGGGATTGTCCGAACGCGGTTTTTCGTGCCTCTTCTATGAATTCGGTTCCCTGCTCAAGGAGATCCAGGATTCATACAATGCGAACACAAAAGCTTCAGAGCTCGCCGTGCTCGCTCCGGTGCTGAATGCGGAAATCCTTGTGCTCGATGAGCTCGGCGCTTCCAAGCCAACCGACTGGGTACGCGACACGATGGCCCATGTAATCAATACACGATACAACGATAAGAAATCCACGGTCTTTACGACCAACTACCATGACGAGCGCCAAAACGATCGGGAGGAAACTCTCGAGGACCGAATCGGGGTTCGTCTACGCTCCCGGTTATTCGAGATGTGCAAGACGATCGATGTGAAAGGGCAGGATTACCGGCGCAAGTTCGATGCACGCAGATAGTTGGTTTCAAGCGACGGTTTCCTTTCTAACTTTCGCTGGTTGGGGCTTTAGATGTGTGATCTCGCTTGATTTGATCTTCTGGTCAGCCATTGTCTACAAACACTTGTAAGTTGATGATGCCATCCGGGGTTCTAGTTCCGATCCGACTCCTCACGCGAGCCGGATTCATAAAAAAGGGATCTTGGAGCCTTGCCCTCAAAGCCTTTACTTCTAATACAATCGAATCCGCACACCTTTTTAGCTTATGTTAAATTTTTTTCAACAAAGCACTTCCATTTTGACCGATTTTATATGATAATCGTTCTGGCAGTCAGTCTCACCCGCTAGTTTGCTCACCTAAAAATATGCCCGCTACTAACGAACTTTTACAAGAAGGA
>JBDTMK010000026.1:0-16597 GCA_039934315.1 Pyrinomonadaceae bacterium
TCGATTCCGGATTCGATAGCGTCCGTGGCGATCCGCGATTTAGCTCACTCTTGAATAAGATCGGCTTACAGCCTTGAGCCTCCGTATCGACGCGAGGCATCCGACACCATTCAGTACCGTTCGCCGTTCTGACTGGTCTCATCTATAATTCCGTAACTCTTATGGAATTTCTTACTGACCCGCAGATGTGGATCGCGTTTTTGACGCTTACCGTACTCGAGCTGGTGCTCGGCATTGATAACGTCATTTTTATTTCGATCTTGTCCGGAAAGCTGCCCGCCGCACAACAGGCGCGGGCGCGTTTTATCGGGCTCACGCTGGCCCTCGGAATGCGGGTGCTTCTTCTGCTTTCGTTGTCGTGGATCATCGGGCTGACCGAGCCGCTCTTCACGATCTTTGGCAAACATATTTCCGGACGCGACCTTGTGCTGTTGATCGGCGGGTTGTTTCTTATCGGGAAAAGTACGCATGAGATCCATGGCTCTCTTGAGGGTGAAGAAGGCCACGAGTCAAAGAAGGTCTACTCGTCGTTTGCGAGCGTGATCGTTCAGATAACTTTGCTGGACATTGTCTTCTCGCTCGACTCGGTTATCACCGCCGTCGGTATGGTGAACAATCTCTGGATCATGATATCGGCGGTCGTCATTTCGATCATAGCGATGATGCTCTTTGCCGGGCCGATCGGTGAGTTCGTCGAACGTCACCCGACCATCAAGATGCTCGCTCTTTCATTCCTTCTTCTTATCGGCGTGACGCTGGTTGGAGAAGGATTTGGACAGCATATCCCGAAGGGTTACATTTATTTCGCGATGGCGTTCTCGGTCCTGGTCGAAGTTTTGAACATGCGGCTTCGAAAGAAAACGGATCCCGTTCATTTGCATAACCCATTTTCCGATGCAGACGAAAAAGCCGCGCGGGAATAGTAGACCCAAATCCTTATGAGACACCTCTTGCTTTCATCTCTTGTCGTGATCGCGGCGTCAACTGCTGCGATCGGACAGAGCGACATCAGGAAAGTTGATTTCAAAAACTTTACCTACCTTGCCCACTGCATTAGCGAAAAGCCGTCGAAGATCACGGTCAAGGACGGGGAATTCTCCCGGGAGAAGCAGGAAGATGGGTACGTCGATCGCTTCTACTTCAACGTTTTCGATGTTGCATACGGCGATCTCACGGGTGACGGCCGTGACGAGGCTATCGTTCTCGGCGCCTGCAACACGGGCGGAACAGGAAATTTTTCCGAGGGTTTTGTTTTCTCGATGAAAGGCCCGAGGCCGTCATTGGTGGCCCGGATTCCAGGCGGTGATCGCGCTTACGGCGGGCTTAGAAACACACGCGTCGAGGGCGGCCTGCTCGTCGTCGAAAGCAACGATGTGGGACCGGAGGGTGGTGCATGCTGTCCGCAGGTGATCGTCACGACGAAATACAAAGTTGCCGCGGGCAAGATCGTTAAGGCTGGTAAAGAGGTTAGGCGCGTTCTCTACCCGACTGAACGTGTGACGTTTGCGCGAGGAACATCGAGCAAGACCATCCGGATCACGATCCCGCGGGAAGAAGGAAAACGTTTTATTATCGGTGCCAGAAGCGGGCAGACGCTGAACGTTTCCGTGGACACGGACAAAGCATCGCTGCGGCTGCTTGGGGACGCCGAGGTTACCTCCGGACCAAATAGCTTGCTGGTCAATCTTCCGAAGAACGGCGATTACACCGTCGAGGTGCAAAACGATTCCGACGCTGAGTTGGCGATAACGATGGTGATAAAGATCCAGTAACTGCCGCGCTGATCAGTGGATCAGCCGCAACTCCAGCAAGCCTACTGGAGGTCGGATCCACTTTGCGGCTTAGCGTCTTAGCGTGAAATCCCGCTTCGGTAGTTCCATTCGATGATTTTCACGGAAAGATTCTAGGGCGCAAAGAAGCGATCGAAATCGGAAACCGCCACCGACTGCAGTGAAGCGACTGGGAGATAGACGGAACGTGATGCAGGCACTCCCTGCATCGTCCAAACCCGAAACATATGAAAACTCTTGCCTTGCTTGTCATGATGGTCATCAGTCTTCCGACTATCGCCATTGTTGCGTTCGCTCAATCCGTTACTACCTACGACCTCGTCATCACAAACGCGCGTATCGTCGACGGCACCGGTAATCCGTGGTTTCGAGGCGAGATCGGAATCAAGGATGGCCGGATCGTTAAAGTTGGCCGCGTCGACAAAACTTCGGCCGGACAGGTCATCGACGCTCGCGATCAGATCGTCGCTCCGGGTTTCATCGACGTGCACACACATGTCGAAGACATCTTCGGAAATCCAAACGCAGAAAACTTTGTCCGCATGGGCGTCACCTCTCTGATAACCGGAAACTGCGGCGGATCGGAGACCGACATCGGCGCATTTCTGGGAAGGTTTCGGGAAAAACCTTTGGCCGTGAATCTCGCAACGTTAATAGCTCACGGTTCCGTGCGGGCGAAAGTTATGGGACTCGATGATCGAGCTCCGACGCCGGACGAACAGCGGAAGATGAATGACGTCGTTGAGCAGGGGATGAAAGATGGAGCAGTTGGACTTTCGACGGGGCTGATCTACGTGCCGGGTACGTTTGCGAAAACGGAAGAGGTCGTCGAGTTGGCAAAGGTCGCGTCGAAATTTGGCGGCACCTACGCCAGCCACATCCGCGATGAAGGAAACGATGTAGCAGCCGCGATCAACGAAGCGATCAATATTGGCGAACAGGCAAAGATGCCGGTCGAGATCTCGCATTTCAAGATCTCATCTAAAGCGCTGTGGGGTGAATCGCCGATGACGATCGGACTCGTTACGTCGGCGCGAAGCCGCGGTATGACAGTGACGGTCGATCAATATGCCTACACCGCGTCCTCGACATCGCTCGACGTTCGACTTCCGAACTGGGTTGTTGCCGGCGGCCGAGCCGAAGGCCGCAAGCGTTTGGCCGATCCCGCGAAGCGCATGAAGATCGTGGCTGAGATGAAAGACGATCTAAAGAAAAAACATTTTAAGGACTACAGCTTTGCTTTCGTCGCCAGCTATCGCGCGAAACCGGAATTCAACGGCAAGAACATCGCCGAGATCGCCCAGCTGGCGCGCGGCAAAAAGAAGCTCGATGATCAGATCGATCAGATCCTCGAGATGTATGACAAAGGCGGAGCGGCAATGGTGTATCGCGTGATGGACGAGACGGATGTTCAAAACATTATGCGGCAGCCGTTCACGATGATCGCTTCGGACAGCGGCGTGCGCGAGTTCGGGGCAGGAGTTCCTCATCCACGTGGATACGGGAACAATGCCCGCGTGCTCGGCCGCTACGTCCGCGAATTGAAGGTCATCACGCTCGAAGATGCGATAAGAAAGATGACTTCCCTGCCCGCCCAAACGTTCAACCTTCGAGACCGCGGTCAGATCCGCGAAGGCTTCGCTGCGGACATCGTGATCTTCGACGAATCAAAGATCGGCGATAAAGCGACCTTCGAACAACCTCATCAATATGCCGAGGGATTTTCGAGTGTGATCGTGAACGGAAAGGTCGTCTTTGACGGAATAAAGATGACCGGTGCAATGCCGGGCGAGGCCCTCAAAAGAAACGCAGATTAAATCACGTCGCGTGTTTCATCTGTTTCGTGGTTGCCTTCTTCTAGCCAAACTAAACCACACGAAAAGATCTAAGGCTCCCTTCTTGAAATTACCTTTTGTAATCTACGCTGGGAATACCGCTGACGATTACAGTTGGAGAGAAGATTCAAACACCATGTCTTCACGCGTGAACGGATGCCTGAAACTCAGCTTCCACGCGTGTAAACATAACCGTTCAAACTCTCTGCCTCCCCGTGCAACGTCGCCAAAGATCGGGTGAGCTATCGAGGCACAATGGATCCGCAGTTGATTTGTCCGGCCCGTCACCGGCTCGAGCTCAAGCAGAGTCGAATCAATTCGTCGTTCAAGCACCTGAAACCGCGTTTCAGAATGCTTACCGCCTTCCTTCACACCCCAGCGTTTCTCTTCTGCGAACCTGCCGATCGATGCCACGATACTCCCGTTGTCCTTTTCGACGACTCCATCAACCAGAGCCAGATACTTTTTCTCGACAAACTTCTTCTGGAACTGGCGGGATAGCGAGCGGTGAGCACGAACGGATTTTGCGATTACGATGAGGCCCGACGTCTGCTTGTCGAGGCGGTGGACAAGACCCGGGCGGATGAATGCGGAACGCGGAACGCGGAACGCGGAATTCAATTGATCATCCTCTCCAGACGCAGCCAATGGATCGTGAGCCGGCGTATCGAATTCCGGCTTCCACACTCCGAGTTCCGCATTAAGGTGAAACACCAATGCATTCAAAAGCGTCCCGTTCTTATCCCGGTTTGTCGGATGGACCAGCATGCCGGACGGCTTGTTGACGATTACCAGATGTTCGTCTTCGAACACTATATCGAGCGGAACATCCTCCGGACGCATCGAGTTTTCGCGTGTCAGATCCAGCTCGACTTCGAGAAAATCTCCGCCGCGCAGACGATATCCCACATTTTCCAGCCGGCCGTTAACCTCGCACTTTTCGTCCCGAACGATCCCACGGAGATACATTCGGCTCAGGCCGGGAAACTTTTCAAATAGAAAGTCTTCCAGACGAGTTTTCGCCGTTCCTCTCGGGACCTGAATTTCGATGCGGTCACACACAAGCTAATTGTAAGTATCTGCAGTGTAAAAAACGACTCGACAGTCTCCACCTCATGTTTTAATAAGCCGGCCATGTCAATTTTGTAGGACATTAGCCGCTCTTCCCTTTTTCGGCAATCGCCCCTCTGCTAAACTCCTAGCTTCGTCAATCGCACAAAAATGTCCTACGACGCCCTACAGATCGTCTCAGAGATCAACAACTCGCTCGCAGCGTCCAAGGACGGCCGGGCAAATGTGCAGGGCGTGCTCGACGCACTCCGCGACAATTTCAAGTTTAGAAGCTGCATTCTGATCCTTGAGAATCGCGACGACAACAGGCTCTCCATCTCTGCCGCAAGCGGGCTTACTATCAGCGAATTTCGAAAGCTGGACGTCCAGGCAGATCACGGAATATTTCGGAAGTTGTTCGAGGCATCGGAATCCCTGGCGATCGCTCTCGACTCGAGTGACCTGCACATCGAGATGGAAGACACTTCCCGCTCGATGCTGATCGGGTCGCCCGTCCTCCTTGGCGACAGGCCGATCGGCGTTCTCGCGGCGATCACGGGAGATGGAAGAAATGTTTCGGCTGCAAGTCAGCTTCTGGGGCTCGCGGCATCCATGATCGCGCAATCGCTCCGGATCGAACGGGCCGTGCACACAGAGCGACAGAAGCTCATCGACGAAAATTCGCACCTCAAGCAAGAACTCAAGGAGAAACATGATTTCTCGCACATGGTCGGAACCTCGAATCCGATGAAGCATGTGTACGATCAAGTTAGTCAGGTCGCGCGATCGAATGCGACGGTGTTGCTTCGCGGCGAGAGCGGTACCGGTAAGGAGATGATCGCGAATGCGATCCACTACAACAGCCTTCGCAGCAAACGACCGTTGATAAAACTGAACTGCGCGGCGTTGCCGGATACATTGATCGAGGCCGAACTGTTCGGCCACGAAAAAGGCGCGTTCACCGGAGCCGATCGTTTCAAGAAAGGCCGGTTTGAAATCGCGGAAGGCGGCACACTTTTTCTTGACGAGATCGGGGATCTGCCGCTGCAGACTCAGATCAAGCTGCTGCGTGTTTTACAGGAGCGCGAGTTCGAGCGGCTCGGCGGAACTCAGACGATCAAGACAAACATCCGCTTGATCACGGCGACGAACAAAAATCTTGAAGAGGCGATCGCCAAAGGCGAGTTCCGAGAGGACCTTTATTACCGGCTGAACGTTTTTACTATATTCCTTCCGCCGCTGCGTGAACGGCGGTCGGACATCCTTCTGCTGGCCGAACATTTTTTAGAAAAATATGAGCAGGAACACGGCAAGCGAATCAGACGGATCTCGACGCCGGCGATAGACATGCTAATGGCTTATCACTTTCCGGGAAATGTGCGTGAGCTCGAAAATGCGATCGAGCGTGCCGTGCTCGTCTGCGACTCGAACGTCATCCACAGTCATCATCTTCCTCCCACGCTGCAGACTGCGGAGGTTTCCGGGACGGTGACAAACCTGACATTGAAATCGGCGGTCGAGGCGTTCGAGCGTGGGCTGATCCAGGACACGCTAAAATCAACCCGAGGTAATATTGCAAGAGCCGCGCGCCAGCTGGACTCGACGGAACGCATCCTCGCCTACAAGATCAGAAACTACGACATCGACCCGAAGCGGTTTCGAATATGATTGACGTCGAATCCCTTATCATCGGCCTGCCGGATCCCAGGGCGGCTCAACGTTTTTTATCTTCGCTCGAGGAGCAATACGCCGCCGCTGCTACAAAGCTCAAAAAAAACGATGGTTTGCTTTCGGACGTTCTGACACTATCAGCCTATAGCCCTCTTCTTGCCGCAACACTTCTGCAGAATCCCGAATACCTTTGGTGGCTTAACCGAAAACGGCGTGGGCCGGCGATCCGCACGAAGGATGAGTTACTTGAGGCTCTGGGCAGATTTGCGCTGACCAATTCACAGCTTGATCTGCATGCCCAACTCGCACGCTTTCGCCGACGCGAACTGCTGAGGATCTTTCTCAGCGACATTCGTCGTCTGACGACAATGGCCGAGATCACAGAAGATATCTCGAATCTCGCCGATGCCGTTCTTGAGACTGCTTTGCGAAGAGCCGAGCAGGACACTAATAATCGTTTCGGTCCTCCGCTGGTGGTCGATAAAAAGGGGCGCAGGACCGCGGCGGCTTTCTGTATCGTCAGCCTCGGTAAGCTCGGATCACGGGAGCTGAATTACTCGTCCGACATCGATCTCCTTTTTTTATATTCGGCCGAAGGTCAGACCTCGGGCGCGGGGACGAAAGGTGCGGTCTCGAATCGCGAGTACTTCATTAGGTTGAGCGAATCGATTCTGCAGATCGTAGGAAAGCAGAGCGGCGAGGGAGCAGCTTACCGCGTGGATATGCGGCTTCGACCCCATGGCCGCGTCGGTCCGCTTGCGATATCTGTCGACGATGCGGTGCGGTATTACACAGGCGAAGCAGGTGATTGGGAGCGGCAGGTTTTGATCCGCTCACGCGCGAGCGCCGGTGAACCGGAAGTTTACAAACATTTTTTCGAACGAGTTGAGGCCGCCGTTTTTTCGATCGACGTCACTACCGAGGTCGCGCTTGAGAACGTCCGCCGCTCGAAGCAACTCATCGACCTTGAGCAGAGATCCACCACCGGTTTCAACGTTAAGCTTGGCCGCGGCGGCATTCGCGAGATCGAGTTTATCGCCCAGGCATTGCAGTTGGCATACGGCGGTAAAGATGTTTGGCTTCGAGCTCCGCATACTTTGATCTCGCTGTCGCGTCTCGCTGATCGGGCCCTCATTTCAGAAGCTGAGCTTACTGAGCTTTTTAATGCCTACGAATTTCTGCGCCATCTGGAGCATGTCCTGCAGATGGAAAATGGATTGCAGACGCACACCGTTCCTGATGAGGTTGATCGACGCGACTTGATCGCAAAGCGGATGCGATGCGAATCACTCACTACATTCGGAATGGAACTTACAAAACATGCCGCGAATGTGCATCGAGTTTTTGAACGGGTGTTCGGGCACGGATCCGACTCGCCTACTCCCGAAGGTGGGCTCGCAACCGCGGATTCGGCTAACGGGTCGGTTCTCTCTTCTCAACGCGATCCGGACGAAGAGCCCGAGCCCTCTAGCAACGCACATAACTCTCCTCACGGTTTGAGGAGCGGTCTCGAAGCGTCGTTGGCGGCGAAGGATGGGAATAGCGAAATCGAGAGCACCCGAGAAATCTACTCTGACCAATTAAGCAACGCCATTTCCCCTGAATCGGATTTCAGACATCGCCTCGGCGCATTTCGTAGGCGATGGGCCCGACTTCTTGCTGGCATCAAGTCGAAAGAACTGGAAGGGGTCATCGACATTCGAGACGCAAAAAATGCGCAGACCGCCTTGGCGGAGGCGAGTATCGATATAGCGCTCGAGCTCACACGCGCTGAACTGAATGGTCGTTATGACTCGCAGTTTGATGCGTTGCCGATCGCAGTGATCGGATTAGGGAAACTCGGAGGAGGCGCGGTCGATTACGGATCGGACCTGGATCTCGTACTTGTTTACGACCAGCAAAAGGAAATTCCATCCGGACAGACACCCGCGGAATTCTACGGTCGTGCCGCGGAACTTTTTGTTACTTCGCTGTCCAGCATGACGCGCGACGGAAGCATCTATCGAGTTGACCTTCGTCTGCGCCCGTACGGAAAGAACGGACAAAGCGTTATTTCGGCTGCCGCTTTCGCCGAGTATATGCGCGACTCCGCGGATATCTGGGAATGGCTTGCGTACGTAAAAGTGCGAGCCGTCGCGGGTGATCTCAAACTGGCCCGGACCGTTGAGAATTCCGTTCGTGAGGTCATTCATGCGCGTGCGGCCGCTATCGACGTCGCTGATCTTGCGCGGGAAACTCGACGTGTTCGCAACGGCCTCGAAAAGGAAAAGAGCTGGGGGCGGCGTTCTAAAGATATAGACATAAAGTACGGCACCGGTGGCATGCTGGATGTTTACTTTGCGACGCGCTACCTGCAGCTTCGCGATAATGTGCCCGATAGCTCCGGCAGTCGTTCGACCGAATTCATGCTTACCGAGCTTGAGCGACGAGGATCGATGGGTACGTCTGACTATCAATCTTTTCTTTTTGGCTATCGATTCCTGGCAGAGCTCGACCACAACCTGCGCCTCGCCGTCGGACGTACAACTCGCTTACCCTTGGCCAATCACACGGCGCTCGAAATAGTTTCACAGCGGATGAATCTCCGGTCCGAGAGCGAGCTTGTCGAACAACTCACAATTCACCGGCTAAACATCAGGTATGCGTTCGACAATATTCTTAATCCAGCTTTGTGACACTTGCGAAACTGTGACACTGCTCGGCACTTGAACGATCGGTTTCCGCATCATGTTAGTTAACTGAAAGGTCCACTGACATGAAACAAACAAGAATCCTCTTCGCAATAACGATCCTGCTTTTTTCCCTAACATCGAATGCACTTCCGTTCGCAGGCGCTTCAGATACCTTTGAAAATATCGAGCTCATGCAGGCAAACGGTAATAACCTGCGTGAAACATCGGTTCGTATTGGCTTTGGGGAATCCGGAATGCAAGTCGTCTCGCGCTCGAATGGATCTGTGATGAAGGATTGGCGCTACGACAAGATCGAATCTGCGGAATATTCGTACACGAAGAATCCGCGGTGGAAGACGGGTCTGGGTTTGGGCATGGCCTCCGTGTTGTTTCCGCCCTTACTGCTGATCGCGATCCCGGTTGGCTTCACAAAGCACCGCCGACATTGGGTTACGATCCGAACTGATGATGACTTCGCAGTCCTTAAAGTCGGCAAAGGCATTCGGAAAGTTTTTATGCCCACATTCGAAACGCGGACATCAATTCAAATAAA
This sequence comes from Pyrinomonadaceae bacterium, assembly GCA_039934315.1. GTDB lineage: Bacteria > Acidobacteriota > Blastocatellia > Pyrinomonadales > Pyrinomonadaceae > OLB17. The sequence goes on from JBDTMK010000026.1 coordinate 9,572, forward strand.
AGCATTAGGAGACGATAAGTAGTACGACAATATGTTCCGATTATTCCTTCTCATGCTCGTGCTTTTCGTCTTCTCACTGCCCGCGTTTGCGCAGACCGAGACTGTCGACAATAAAGCGATCATAAAGGAGACAGGAGGCGAAAACTGTTTCTCGTCTCCTGACTAATCTCTTCTGTCTCCTGTCTCCTGTCTCTCGTCTCACGTCTTCTTCAAAAGGTGCTGCGGCGCCCCCCCCAAGGATGGAAGCGAACCGGTCACGGCTCCGACCGACAATCGTGTCCAAAGCGGTCCGCAGCAACAACTCACAGAGCAAGCTCCATGCCCGCCCACGCTGCAACAAATGCGTACGACCAGATTAATAACAGTTAAGAATTCGCAGGAATAAACTGATTGACATTCGCGCGAAGCCGCATATAATTCGGAGCTACATTCCCTACAACTGGTGTTTCAATTGCGTGGTGCCGGACAGTCCAGGTTCTCGTTCTCCATCACATTCGACGCAACTTTTTGGCGCCGCACGATCAACCAAAACTAAATAGAAAAGGAGAACTCCCATGTCTCGACGCATAACTTCCACACGCGTAGCGCTCGCTGCCGTTATTCTTCTAACCCTTGTAAAACTCTTTCCAGACAAATGGATCATCTGCGCGAACGCGCAAACTCGCCCAGAGAACGTAGCTATCGATTCAGCGGCGGTGGTCGGCGGCGTGGTTATCAATGAGGTCGATGCCGACACGCCCGGTACTGACATCGCGGAATTTGTGGAGTTGTATGACGGCGGAGCAGGAAATACCCCGCTTGACGGATACGTCGTTGTCTTTTTCAATGGCGGTGCGGCAAATGACGCGTCGTATGCGGCGTTTGACCTCGACGGTTTTACAACGAATGCGGGCGGCTATTTCACACTGGGAAACAGCGGTGTGGTTGGCGTCGATGTAGTCTTCGTCAACGGCGGCCTGCAAAACGGACCTGACGCAGTCGGTTTATTCGCCGCCAATGCTGCGGATTTTCCAAACGGTACGGCGATCAACACAACAAACATTCGCGATGCACTTGTCTATAACAATGGCGCGACGATCGACACGGGCCTCCTCGTCTTACTCAATACCGCTCAGACGCAGGTAAACGAAAACAGCGCCGGCACTGGCACGATAGTCTCGATGCAGCGAGTTCCGAACGGGTCCGGTGGCGAGAGAAACACTGACACATATCAGGTACTTGGGCCAACGCCCGATGGACCGAACCTCGGCACAACAGCCGCGGCCGTTTCACTTTCCGGCCGTGTCACCGACGCGAATGGGCAGGGGATCCCGAAGGCTAGGATGATGCTTGAAGGAGGCGGCCTTATGGAACCACGGTTCGCCGGCACAAGCTCATTCGGTTATTACAGCTTCGACGGCCTGCCGACGGGAACTTTTAACGTGACGATAAATTCCAAGCGGCACACATTCGTGGTCCCGACACGGACCGTGACTGTGAGCGACAATATTTTGAACTTCGACTTCGTTGCTGAACCAAATCAGTGACGAAGCCCCGCCCTTCGGAACAAACAAAAATCCGCGAAGCAATTCATGCTTCGCGGATTCCAAATAATTCGATGACGAGTCACACCGCGTGCTCGGCAAGCAGCGTTTTCAGCTTGAGAAAGTCCACAGGTTTATGGATGACACGCTCGCAGCCTGCCTCGAGCGCCTCTTCATCCATATTTTGATAAGCCGTTACCGCGATTATCGGGATATTCTCACAATTCTCCGTACTCTTGATGGCGCGCGCGGCATCGGCGCCGTTCATCAAGGGCATCGCAAGATCCATTAATACGAGAGACGGCTGATGCTCCTTCGCCTGCTCGACCGCTTCAGAGCCATCACGCGCTTCGATGACCTCATAGCCGTATAGCTCGACCATGATCTTCATCATTTTGCGTATGTCCGTCATGTCTTCAACAACAAGAATTTTCTTTGTCATGATTCAAAGAGCCCAAGGTAGTGTCGAGTATACGACATTGGAATCTTGTTCGCCAAATTCTATTGGTCGCTCGCCTATACGGGCGAAAAACCTGTTTACTAAGAAGCATTCGGCGTATACTGCGCACTGTCTATGAAACGGCTCGCGGTACTGATCGTAATTTCACTCTCTTCGCTGTACACCACATTTTCGCAGTCCGGCCGCACGACCGGCTATTCCGAGAGCCCTTCCGCGCGGATAGGCAATAAATCGGCAACAGCAGGTGACCCACCGCGCCCGGTAACTTCCGCCGACGACGCCGAAGTGGTCCGCGTGCCCACTGACCTCATAACGATCCCCGTCCGCATAGCAGCTCGGGACGGCAAACCGGTTTCGAATGTGCTTCGGAACGAGTTCAAGATCTTCGAAAACGGCGTTGAGCAGGAAATCGCATATTTTTCGGATGAGGAGCAGCCGTTCACCGTCGTCCTCATTTTGGATATGAGCTATTCGAGCGCGTTCAAACTCGAAGATATTCAACTCGCGGCGCGGATATTTGTATCGAAGCTCCGCGAGCACGACCGGGTGATGGTGGTCGGGTTCGATGAGAAACCGCACGTACTCTGCCAACCGACCAGCGATCGGCGAATTCTCGGACTAGCGATCGAGGGCGCCAGGATCGGATCGGGTACGGCACTTTACGATACGCTCGAGACGATGCTCCGGGACAAGCTGTCGAACGTTTCGGGAAGACGTTCGATCATTCTCCTCAGCGACGGCGTCGACACAAGTAGCGAATCGTCAAGCGCCGGCTCCCTTGAAAAACGGCTGGCCGGCGAAGACGTCATCGTATACCCGATCCAGTACGACACGTTCGACGACGTTCAGAAGAGCCGAAAGAAAGATGCTGAGATTCGCTTCGATGAAAACGACAGGCCATATGCCGTCGTAGCTCCAGCAAAAAAGGGCGAGCGTGAGGAAGATTACGAAACGGCTCGAACATTTTTTCGCAACATCTCCGACTCGACCGGCGGCCGCGTCTACCGCGTTTCTTCTACCACGAATTTGAACGACGCATTCTCCAATATCGCGAACGAACTCCGCCAAATTTACAGCATCGGCTATTACCCGTCCGAAGATAGGAAATCCGGAGCGACCTATGATATAAAGGTGCGGGTTTACCGACCCGACTTGAAGATCACCGCTCGCAACCAGTATCACGGAAAATGAAAACGTTTCGGCACGGCGGATCCGATAAGTTCTGACTCGCCCCAGTTCACTCGGTAATTGCTCTAAGTTAAGGAGAACTATCAAATGAAACAACGCTTCATTTTCGGCTCGTTTCTAATCCTCGCTCTGTGCGCTGCGTTCCACTCGAACGTCGCGGCCCAGGATGGGTCGATGACGAACGAGGAGGTTATAACGTTGACGAAGGCCGGCCTCAGCCCGTCAATAATTATCGGGAAGATTCGATCCGCGAAATCGAGTTTTGATCTTTCGACCGACTCGCTGATCAAACTTAAACAGGCCGGCGTTCCGGACGACATAGTTGCTGCGATGCTCGAGGCGAAAAGTGGGAGATCGACCCCTTTGGCTGCGGGTCCGTCGATGCCCGGGGATCCCAACGATCCGATGACGAAACATAACTACGGCATCTATTTGTTTGAAGAAATCGGTGGCCAGCAAAAGATGACGCCTCTCGCTCCGAATGTTTCGGCCCAGAACCGGACTGGAGGAATGTTCACATCCGGGCTGACGTACGGGATCGGTAAGGTCAAGATCAAGTCGAACCTGCCCGGCAGAAATGCCACGCTGCAAATCAGAGGAACACAGCCCGTATTTTATTTTTACCTGGACATCACGACCGGTGGACTAAACACTGCGAGCGGCATTCCGTCGACCCCAAATGAGTTCGCGATGATCCGATTCAACCAGAGAAGTGATAATCGCGAGGTGACGATAGGCAAAGCGAACGCGTTTGGCGCCAAGGGCGGCCTTTCGGACGAATACGTCGTCCAATTTACAGCTCAAGACCTGGGCAATGGAGTTTTCAAGATCACGCCATCTGTCGCACTTACGAAAGGCGAGTACGCTTTCTATCTGATCAACTCAGGTAATTCGAACGCAAGCTCGGCGGTCGGTGCGAAATTCTTTGACTTCGGGGTCGAGATGACGCCCTAGGTTGTCTGACCAACCCGGCTCGTTCCCTCATACCAGCACCGCGTACAAAAGCGGTGCTTTTTTCTTTCGTGGAATGTGTAGTTGGCCGACCCAGCGAGCCGCTCGACCAAAAACTTCTGCTCGTCATCGAGTTCGTCCCAATTCTTTACTTTAGGATTGCCGCATCTCGGGCACGTATGTTCGTTGCTAGAACCTTCCATAACGTTTTTGCGTTAAAGCTGTTTCAGTTTAGTATTTTAGGGGCTTCCCCAGAAATCCGTCGACGGCCGTAAACTATCGCAATGAAACCTGGAGCCCTTTTTCTTTCGCTTGTCGTCTGCCTCGCTGCCTGTGTTCCGGTGTTCGGGCAGCTCGAGGAGAAATTCGACTTCTACACACGCGGCGAATATCGAGCGAATGTCCCGCGTCCGCAAAGTCTTTTGCGGTTCGACGTCGGCGATCATCATACGACTTATGCACAGATGGAGAAGGTTATCGAAGAGATCGCGAAAGCCGCGCCTGACCGCGTAAAGATCTTCGATATCGGACTGACGAATGAGCACCGCATGCAGCACCTCGTTGCGATATCGTCTCCCGCAAACATCGCCCGTCTCGATGAGATCAAATCCCAAAACACTCGGCTTACCGATCCGCGAACGACCTCCATTTCAGATGCCATTTCAATCGCTAAAAACAATCCGCTGATCGCATGGCTTGCCTATACGATCCATGGCAACGAGAGCGCTTCGTTCGAAGCGATGATGCAAGTCATGTATCAACTCGCCGCATCAACCGAACCTAAGACGCTGGAAATTCTCGACAACACTGTCGTTCTTATTTTGACCGGCGAAAACCCGGACGGTCACGAACGATTTGTTACCTGGTACAACTCCATCGCAACCGGAAACGCCGATCGCGCGGCGATCGAACATCGAGAACCGTGGTCTATACAAGGGCGATACAATCATTTTCGTTTCGATCTAAATCGGGACAACGCCACCGCTACCCAGATCGAAACGCAAAACATGCAGAAGGCGTTTTTCGAATGGAACCCGCAGGTCGTTGTCGATCACCACGGTCAGCCGTCGCAGTTCCACTTCCCTCCCGCGGCCTTACCTATAAATCCAAATCTGCCGCAGCCTGTGACGAACAAATGGCTCGACACATTCGGCCGCGCGAACGCGGCGAGTTTCGACGCGAACAAGTGGGATTACTACGTCCGCGACATTTTCGATCTGTTCTATGTCGGCTACTGGGACTCGTTCCCGTCGCTGAACGGCGCGACGGGAATGACCTACGAGACGGACGGCGGCGGATTCAAAGGACGGCGATGGACGCGGGATGACGGCACGATCGTCACGCTTCGGTCGGCGATCGCGAAACACTTCGTTGCGTCGATGACAACGCTCGAGACGGCTTCGCAAAACCGCGCAGCCCGGCTTCAGGATTACGCCGAATTCCGGCGAAAGGCGCTGGACGAATCTAAAACCGAGCGGATGAAGCGAATAGTTATCGATCCCGCGAACGATCAGGTCAAAGCGGCCGAGCTCATCAGTATCCTTCTTCGAATGAAGATAGAGGTGAACCTGAGCAGCTCGGCTTTCTCGTCGTCGCGGGCTCACGCGTACCAGAAAGGTTCACCAATGGCGACGCGGACGTGCAGCGGCGGTTGCTACGTCATCGATCTCAACCAGCCTCAGAAGCGTCTTATCAAAGCGCTGCTTGAGCCTGATACGCCGCAGGACGAATCGTTCATTCGAGAAGAAGTCGCAAAATTTAAGCGAAACGAGATGCGTGGAAAATCCGCTTCGAAGGAGGAATATCGCTTCTACGACATCACAGCCTGGAGCTTGCCGCTCGCATTCGGCCTCGACGCTTTTTGGACCGAAGACGTTGGCCCCATCTCGGCAAGCGCCGTTTCCGAACAGATGCTTGCAAGCATGAAAGCGGGTAGTGTTTCGGGCCGGGCGCAGATCGCTTACATCATTCCGTATGACACGGACGGAGCAGGACCGATGGCGATCAGGCTTCTTCAGGCAGGCCACCGCGTGGCGGTCTCGACGAAGACGCTTACTGCGGGGGGGAAAACATTTTCGCGCGGGAGTTTTGTCGTGCGTATGTCTCGAAACTCTGAATCGGTCCACGCCGCAGTTACCCGGCTTGCTGCCGAAACAGGCACGAAGGTGGTCGCGATCAATAATGGATACAACGACGAAGGCGACACCGGTGTCGGCAGTGAGACCATTCAGCCGATGCAGGCTCCGAAGATCGCGATGATCGCGGACGAAGTTGTCGACCAAACGTCATACGGTTCGATCTGGTGGACGCTCGATCGGTATGGCATCGACTTTACTCCGTTAACGCTAGCCAGTGCTCGCGGCAGCGTACTGAGCAAGTACAACGTCCTTATCATGCCGGACGGTTCCGCCGGGCGTTACTTCAGTTCGCTCGGCGCCGGCGGCGTCGCCGGTCTCAAGGCTTGGGTCAGCAACGGTGGAACATTGGTTACGGTTCGCGGCGCATCTGTCTTCGCGGCCCTCAAAGACGTCGGGCTGACAACCGCGAAACTTGTCGGCAGCAATGACGACGAAGAAAAGGGTAAGGCATCGACCGATGAACCCGACAAGCGAAAAGATGCCGAGGGTGCCCCAGCCCCATCACCGACACCCCGGAGAACTCCAAACACCGAGGCTGTTGCCGAGCCCAGCCCGACTCCGGAACCCAAAACAGACAAGCAGGATTGGCAGGCACCGGTCCTTCCGCCCATCGCGTCTCCATCCGCAAACGCCGGCAAAGTCCCGGAAGGAATTCCCGGTGCGATTATGCGGGCTACAGTCGACCGCACAACTTATCTAACGTACGGTTTGAACCGGGACGAGTTACCGGTATTGCTTTCAAGCGGTTATTTTTTCCGCTACTCTA
>JBDTMK010000027.1:0-16584 GCA_039934315.1 Pyrinomonadaceae bacterium
AGGGCTATCGCCAGGGCCAGCAGGCTCGCCAGTACGGTAACCGAGGCGGCTATGGTAATCAGGGCTATTATGGCAACCAGGGTTATGGTGGTGACCAGTACCAGAATTACTACCAGCAGGGTTACCAGCGCGGATACCAGGACGGCTACAACCGGTCTTCGCGTTATGGCTCGCAGCAGTCTGGAATCTCGACCAATATTCTTACGAGTATCTTGGGCCGGATTCTCAGCGGCCGGTAATATTTGGTTAACGCCCGCACACAAGGCACTCGGTCGAGAGATCGAGTGCCTCTATAGTTTATAGATAGGTTTTTAAGAGTCGTGGCATGTTTATTGCAAAAAGATCGTGATTCAAGAGCCACTTAAACGTGCGGTGCTTTCAGTTAAAGGAGGAACATATGAAATTAAGATTATTTTTTATAATAGCTTTAAGTTTGGGGACAGTAGGTCTGTCCTTACCTTCCGCGTCCGCCCAGGTGGCGACTGCCCGACAGACTGAGACGCGTTTGATCAGGATAGAGACAAAGATCGACGTTCTTAAGGAGGAAGCTCAGCGTTTCTCCGAGAGGAATACAGATACTGGTTCTCCGGATCAGCTTGGCGAACACCTCACCGGTCTGGATCAGAGCGTGACGCAGCTGCGTGAGGCCCTGAATAATGGAGACCCGATCACCCGGAGTCTAAGAGACGCTCTCGCGAGCGCAACTATCGTCGACAGGTTTCTGGCGCGTAATCGGGTAACTCCTTCCGCTCAGACACAGTGGCGCAGTATCAAAACGGATTTCACCACACTGGCCACATCGAACCGAATAAGTTGGAACTGGAACCAACCGGTTACGCCGGTCGACGTGCCATCCCCGACCGTTACTTCGTACACGGTTTCGGATCGCCAGATGCTGACGCTTCTCTCGCGAATTGAATTGAAAACGAGTAATTACAAGCGCCAGATGGAGGCTGCCCTGAGAAGTGATACCTCTGCGGATCAACCCGACGAGGCGGTCGCCGATTATACGGCAGAGCTAGTAGCTGCGGAACTCCGGCTCAGGCGTCGATTCCAGAGTCGACAATCGTCGAGTGTCGATGCAACCGACGTGCTGACACGTGCGACCTACATCGACCAGTTCATGACTCGCAACCGGTTAAATCCGCAGACCGAGGCCCAGTGGCGAAATCTGAAAGCGGATCTGAACACGCTTGCCACCTACTACAGCGTAAGCTGGAATTGGAACCAGACGATACCTTCGAATACGGGTTCGACTGGGGGCGGCGTTGGCGGTCCGCGAAACTTCGACGCGCGGCTCACGGGCACCTATCGGCTCAACTCAAGCTTGAGCGAAAATTCCACTGCGGCGATCGATCAGGCGTTGAGTACTACTTCAACGGTAGAGCGAGAAGGCTATAGACGTCGACTTGAGCAGCGGCTAAGTTCACCGGAGATCATCGTTATCGAGAAGAACAATACTACGGTCAGTTTGGCATCGAGCATTTTGCCGCAGGTTACATTTCAGGCCGACGGTGTCGCACGCCCGGAAACAAACGCACGCGGACGGACCGTCACGACGACCGCCACGGCTGACGAGGACGGCTTGATAATCAATTACCAGGGCGAGCGCGCCAGCGATTTTTATCTGACGTTCCTGCCGATGGAGGATGGCCGGCTCAAAGTAACGAGACGGATTTATCTCGAGAGCGGCAGCAACAGCATTACCGTGTCGAGCATTTACGACAAGATCGCGAACGTTTCACGGTGGAACGCTGTGAACAGTAATACCGATACTGGCGGTGCAGCCGCTACGGTAAACGATTCCTTTGTTGTTCCGACGGGAACGCGCCTGAGCGCGGAATTGCGGAGCGCCATCACGGGCTCGCAGTCGACAGAGCGGTTCACCATGGACGTTACCGCACCGGGTCAGTATCGGGGCGCCGTCATCGGCGGCCGGGTAATCACAGAGGATCCTGCCGGCCGTGTGGCCGGCCGGTCTCGTGTGTTGCTCGTATTCGACACGATTCGGCTTTCAAGCGGCCAGACATATCGCTTTGCCGGAACCGTCGATGCCGTTACAGCCGCGAGCGGCGAAATGGTTGTCGTGACTAACCAGAGAGCGCAAAGTGCAACCCAGCCGACTCGCGGAGTAGGTGGTGTTCTGGGCGCATTGATCGGTGCAATTTCCGGCGTCCCGGTTGATTCCGCGGCGAATTCCGGTGCAACAGCGGGCGCGATTCTCTCGCAAAATCGAGACACCATAGATATAGGTGCCGGTTCGCAGGTCATGATCACGGCGTCTGCCACCGGTGTTGTGGTAGCTCCCCGGTAGATTACCGTGACGGCTACAATTCACAGGATCGGAGGCAAAGTCCTCCGATCCTTTTTTTTCTTTAATGCCGCCCCTTGCCTCTGTTTTCCGTCTTCCGTCTTCCGTATTCCACGCACAGCACCAAACTGTAAAATTCCCAGTTGATAACTTGCAAGTTGGTGTATGATCGACGGCATCGCAGTTAATAAGGGGTTACGTAGTCATGGACGAAGGTGATGTTCGGCACTGTTCAGGTGGGGGCTGATCTTGTTGAGACGGCGCGTTAGATCGTTTGGGACGGTCCCACTCTCGGGTCTTCAGAGAGACCCTGTTCCGTTCTATTTTCTAGACGGACAAAACGTATTGCCCGTTTACGTTTGCTTGGACTTATTAGGAGGAAAATCGGTATGAAACAGTTTCTGTTTTTTTCGTTAACAATTTGCTTGCTTGTCGCGAGTGCGTCTCGCACGAGTGCCCAGATGCCCGGGCCGCCAAAAGTTATGTTGATCGTTCGCGAAGACATCAAACCTGGAATGATGGGGCCCCACTCACGCGAGGCGAACAACGTCGTCCAGATCTACAGCAGAGCCAATTCGCCATATCATCGGCTTGCGATGGTGCCGGTCGCCGGCAACGAGAATGAAGTGATGTACATTTGGGGATTCGATTCGTTCGCGGAAATGGAAAAATCGAACACCTACCTGGATACGATTTCGAACGTAACCTATAAGGCTGACTTCGCCAGGATCCGTCCGCAAAGCGATGACGACTATCACTCGGCACAGCGCGACACCGTCGCCGTTTTGCGTGAGGACATGAGCTACAACATGAACACCGACATCAGGAAGATGCGGTACATGAGGGTACAGACCGTACGTGTAAAGCCGGGGCATTCGAGAGATTTTGAAGATTCGCGGCGAATGACAAAGGCCGCACACGAAAAGGCAAAGGTGGACGAGACGATGGTTGTCTATCAAGTTGCCGGCGGCGCACAGTCGGGAACTTATCTCGTGATGATTCCGTGGGCTTCACTGGATGGCATCGGGACCCTTCCACACGGAAAGTCGTATATGGACGCACTGGGTGACGACCGTCGGGACAAGATCGAAAAGATCGAGAATGATTCCATCGTCTTTTCCAGTACCGATATCTACGCGTTCGCTCCGCAGCTTAGCTACGTTGCGAAAGACTGGGTATCCGGTGATCCCTCGTTTTGGACGCTGAAGCCCATGATGCCCGAAACCACACCTCCGGCCGCACAAAAGGCACGTGGGAAAAAACAGTAGAGGATCGTCTCTGCAACTAGACGGGGCCGTCCAGGAAACCGGCGGCCTTTCATTTTTTTACGGGAGGGAAGAAGTCAGACGTTCGGAATCCAAAATCCAAAATCCAAAATGGAAGAGGCTCCCTTCCTTGTCCAAGGATGGGGGGGGTCGCGTTTCGCGGACGGGGTGGTGCCTCTCAGATCTCCCCTCTTTGTCTAAGGAGGGGTGGCCGCGTTCCGCGGACGGGGTGGTGATCTTAACCACCGCGCTTTTTGTAACCGGATCTGAGCTTTTGCTTTTAGTTTCTTGTTTCGTGTCTTTTCTTGTTTTGTGTATTTTCGTGTGGGTTCGTGGTTCGGTTTTCAGGTTCTAATCGACGACTTGAGGGAACGGGAGAAATCAAAACGACGAAATCGACGAAATAAGAAATCAGATCCGCGAAAATCAGCCTAATCCGCCCGATCCGCGTTCAAAAAAACGTGTACATACTCCAGCGCCTGACAACCAACCAACGCCCGTGTTAATTTAATCCATCGCTCCCGATCCCATGTCGAAGTATTATAACCGTCTCCGTAAGTTCGAATTCACGGACATCCTCGGATGGTCGTACTCGCGCTACAACACCTTCCAGCAGTGCAAGCGAAAGTATTACTACGAGTACTACCGCAAGCGTGACATCGAGAACGTCGGGAAGATCGCCGCTCTGAAAGACCTAACGAGCGTCCCGCTTGAGATCGGCAATATCTCTCACAAACTGATCCAGGCATTACTCAACCGCCTGCAGAAAACCGCGGATGAGATCGATCGCGAAAAGTTTTACGACTACGCACGGCGGACGACGCACGATATCTGCGCGGAAAAGAATTTCGAGGACATCTACTACGGCAAGCGTGACCATATCGATCTCGACATCGAGATCTTCCAACCGGTGATGGTCGCGATGAGGAACTTTCTCGAAAGTGAACGGCTCCAGTGGCTGTTCGAAGAGGCTCTAGTCGCAAAAGATGATTGGATCATCGAGTTCGAGGACAACAACAAATACGGCGAGTGCCGCATCGACAATCACAAGGCTTACTGTAAGGTTGATTTTCTTTTTCCGGTCGACGATCGCCTGCACATCATCGACTGGAAGACCGGCAAGGAAGACTACGCAAAGCACAGCGTGCAGCTCCGCGGCTACGCCGGCTGGGCGAACTGTCAATTCGGCACTGACCTCTCAAACATCACCACGACCGTCGCCCACCTGCTGCCCGAATACAAAGAGACGAGCGTCGTGCTGACGGAGTATGACATCGACGACTTCGCCATGCGCGTCCGCGAACAAACCGACGCGATGCACGAATACTGCGAAGTCCCCGAGCTAAACATCCCCTTCCCAAAAGAAAAGTTCGAGATGACGCCACTAGTTAATTTTTGCAAGACATGTAAGTATCGGGAGCTGTGTGATAGGAAGTAACGTGGACGGAGCATGCAAGTAATTCCGACTGTCAATCCATCGACGATCACGTGTCCTAAGTGCTCGTTTCAGAAAACCGAAGCGATGCCCACCGACTCGTGCGTATTTTTTTACGAATGCGAAAGCTGCCGGGAACTTCTTGAGCCGCGCTCCGGCGACTGCTGCGTTTTTTGTTCGTACGGTTCAGTCAAGTGTCCACCGAAAGCCGACGCATCGATTTGCTGTTGATTGAATCACTGTGTGCAGCCTCCAAACTACAATGGGGTGTGGATTTTCTCGTTGGTAGAGCGGGCGACGTATAGGCGTGTGCTACTGAGATTCGGCCCGGCACCATACCCGACCCGATTCAGGAAACTGAAAAGCAACGAGCCATCGACGAATCCAGAGAGCCAGCGAGCGATCCTGAAAGACCGGAGAAGCCCAAGAAGGCGTAACGGATGGAAGTCTTCGGTAAGGTAAAGGTCAATAGATGAACAGTCGCTTCCAGGAGGAGCGGACCTATCCCCGCAAGCAGAGATCAGAAGTCGTCGAAGGGACAATTTTTGTTGCACTCCCTGTCCGACTCGGATATAAAGGTCGGAACAATTAACATGGAGCGCAAGTACCACAGCTTGCCGATTGAATTTTAATCCCAAACCGTGAAGGCTTCCGCTCAGCAATGGGCGGGAGCCTTTTCCGTCCTCCGATCCTCGGGCCGCAGCGGCCACAGAAAAGGAGATGCGAGATGAATACTATTCGAAGCCACGCAGCAATAGGTTTTCTTATCGTTGCGTTATCCGCCGCGTGCGGAACAAAACCGAACACGCAGACGAATACAAAAGTGCGGGCAAATTCAAATAAATCCTATACGTTGCCATCCCCCGGCAAAATCATGGCTGCAGACGGCTTCCGTCTGGATCAGGTCGTCGGTGGGGACGGACACGTGGTCGGGATAAAGATCATGGCCATGGATGGCCAGGAAGAAGGCCCTACATTCCCGTGCGTTTGTATGTCAGCGTGCGCAGGAAGCTGCACGATCACAGGTGCCGGCGGCAGCGCGCAATGCAGCGGAGGCTGCTCAAACAGTGAACGTAATTCCTGCGGCAGTTGTTTTTTTCAACCGCCGCCGTGGGGTGACGACGGAACGGGTGCGAGCACAGCTACTACTGGATTCAATTCAAACAAGCCCCCGGTTGTGAAAGACCAAACGCCTGCGCCGGGTCCCAATCCCGGCACAACCGGCTTAAATTCGAATAAGCCACCGGTCGTGAAGGAGCGGTAGACTTTCGAGACCTAGCCGCCGCGTAGCTTTCTTTAATGGGGAGACCCGCGTCTCCCCTCATCATCTAAGACAATTCGCCAAAAGTTCCTCATGCATCCCGAAGCAATGTCGTCAGGATAGTTTTTATTGCATTCGCTCTGCGACTCGGATATAAACGCCGGGACAATCTACGTGGAGCGTAAGTACCACAACTTGCGATTGAAGTTTAATCCCAAACGTGAAAGCTTCCGCTCATTTAACTGGGCGGAGCTTTTTTCGTTTTCGCAATAGTCGCTTCGCCAAAAATCGAACCCGGACTACGGACAGATGTCGGATGTGGTGCCGATAACTGTGAATCCTTAGTTGGTGAAAAAACACCACCCCGTCACCCGAAGCCGTGCATCCCGCTGCTTCACGCTTTGCCATTTACTAGTATATTTACTGGACGCACGCATTTGTGGAATACTTCTTTTACGTCGCTTTTCACCTGTGCAAACAGTGACGCTGATGGATCGGACTACTTTCGCATGCTCCGATCACTCTATAGTTTTTGTATTTCTTCGAAAACGGGTAGTTGAATGAACGAACAAGGTAAAGGTAAAGGTAAAGGTAAAGCCTCCGACTTGCAGAATCAAACCACCGCATTCCATTCCGTGCCTCATCGGATCCCTACGCTCCTTAGCGTCTATGCGATCGCAGGTGGCTCAGCTTCGCTTCTCGGATGGGTCCTCGACAAACAGAGCTTGACGGACTGGTTCGGCGGCGGCCTATCAACACAGCCGAACACCGCCGTAGCTGTCATTCTCGGCGGATGCGCCCTGGTGCTTCTTTCGGCCCGCCGAAATCTTCTAGCGGCAATTCTCGGTACCTTAGCCGGCTTGATCGGCCTGATCACACTTTTCGAGTACGGCTCCGGCGTTGATCTCGGCATCGACAGTTTGCTGATGTTCGACCGGCAATGGGGACGGACGGCGACGACAAACCCGGGCCGCATGGGTTTTCCGGCGGGGGTGTCGTGGACCCTGTTGGGCGCCGCATTTCTTTGCGCCCGGGGCGGTGATTCAATGCGCCAACTCGCATCGCTCATCGGCCTGTCGGTCGCGCTCATCGCGACACTGTCGCTGATCGGATATGTTTTTGGCGCCGACACGCTCTATACCCTTCCAGCTGTAACGGCGATCGCATTCCAGACCGCCACATTTCTGCTCGCTCTGAGTGTTGGGCTGGTGGTCAGCATGCGGGATTCAGAGCCGATGCGGACGCTGCTCGCTCCGACCGGCGCCGGCCTTCTCGCGCGCCGAGCTTTGCCTTTCATAGTTCTCGTGCCGCTCGTGGTCGGGTACCTCCGGCAACGTGGCGAATTTTTCGGCCTGTACGATTCACAGTTCGGCACCGCGTTGCGGACGTCGGTCGAGATTGCACTTCTCACCTTGATGTTATGGTGGACGGTCAGGACTGTTCGACACCGCGAGATTGAAATAGAAGCGACCGGTGAAATCCTTCGTCGGAGCGAACGTGAGCTGTCCGATTTCTTTGAGAATGCCAGCGTCGGGCTACACTGGGTCGGACCCGACGGAACTATCCTACGAGTCAACAAGGCTGAGCTCGATCTTCTTGGGTACAGCAGCGAAGAATACGTACGCCGCCATATCGCGGATTTCCACGTTAGCGAGCCGACCATCAACGACATCCTCGACCGGCTCGGGAGGGGCGAGATCCTGCAGGAATATCCGGCACAAATGCGGTGCAAGGACGGACGAGTTCTCGACGTACTGATCGACTCCAGCGTTTTATTCAACAACGATGAGTTTGTTCACACGCGCTGCTTCACGCGCGACGTCACCAAACAGAGACAGGCCGAACAAGCGCTGCGCGATGCTGACCGTCGAAAGGACGAGTTTCTTGCGACGCTCGCGCACGAATTGCGCAATCCACTCGCTCCGATCGCCAACTCGCTCCAGCTGATGAAATACGCCGGCAGCGATGCGAACATCGTCAACGAATCGCGAGCGATAGCCGAGCGTCAAGTCGAGCACATGGTCCGGCTTATAGACGATCTCCTGGACCTCAGCCGCATTACGCGGAATAAGCTGGAGCTACGTAACGAAAGCGTGGATCTGGCGGAGGTCGTCAACGCGGCAGTTGCGTCGTGCCGTGACATGATCGAAAAGAATGGCCACACCCTGAATGCGTCCGCGAATCAGCCGATCTTTATAGACGCGGATCCGGTCCGCATCACTCAGGTGGTCACCAACCTTCTCAACAACGCAAGTAAATTCACAAAGGCGGGCGGCACAATATCCGTGGCGGTCGAGTCCGACGGGGACCGTGCGACGATCAGCGTGAAGGACACCGGCATCGGCATTCCGGAGGAAATGCTCGACAAGGTATTCGAGATGTTTACGCAGGTGGACCGGTCGTTGGAAAGAACGCAAGGCGGCCTCGGCATCGGTTTGTCGCTGACCAAACTCCTCGTCGAGCTTCACGGTGGTTCGATCAGTGTGCTCAACAATGGTTCCGGAACGGGGAGCGAGTTCGTTGTCGAGTTGCCGGTCGCCGCAGGTGAAGAGGAGGTGCGAACAACCTCCTCTCCGGTTCACCATCCACCCGTAAAGCGCCGCATCCTGGTTGTCGACGACAACGCCGATTCGGCGGAATCGCTTGCCATCCTTCTGAAACTACAAGGTAACGACACGATGGTAGCTCGGGACGGTCTCGACGCTCTCGAGAAAGGCGCGGCATATAACCCTGACGTGATATTGCTGGACATCGGAATGCCGGGAATGAACGGTTACGACGCGTGCGAAGCTATTCGCGCGGAGCGTTGGGGAAAGGATCTTTTATTGATAGCGATGACCGGATGGGGGCAAGAAGAGGATCGCCGCCGTTCCGCCGCCGCGGGATTCGACCACCATCTCGTAAAGCCAATCAACCACCCGCAGCTCCTTGAGCTATTAGCTTTCGGCCCGGCTCCCGAATATCTACAGCGAAATGATTCACTCGTACAATGAAGAAAGTAATTACTACGCCGGAGCATGCACCAGAACGAAGTCGCTGAAACGCGCAGCGGCCGATATTCGCGAGCTCAAAAACCTAACGTCGGAATAGCGCGGTCACCGAATCGCGTCCTCGTACCAGTCCCTCCAAAACGAACGCACACGCCAGGCGATCAGGACCGTGATCGGATGGGTGAAGAACATCATCCGGACAAGGCCCATACGATTAAAGCGTCGCGAAGACGTGAGTACCTTCGGCTCTTCGATAAACGCGGTGAAGCATCCGCGCTTCGCGGCAAGATTGTCTAACCGCCAGTGGAAGTCGATATCTTCGCCGACATAAATGGTGGTGTCGTAGCCGCCAAGCTCACGAAATATGTCGGCGCGACAGAATTGCAGAGCACCGCCACGCATCTTCATCAGCTTGCCAACAAACGGCCAGAGAAGCATGAACCAAACCACGACGAAGCGGCTCTCGATCGGTGAAAATTCAACCGCGACACTTCCGCCGACGCATTTGGTATCGTCCATCGCTTCGAGGATTCGCTCGAACACCCCGTGCCTTACAAGCGTGTCGGCGTCGAGGAAAACTATGACATCGCCGGTCGATTCATTCGCTCCGGTGTTACGGACGTGGCCGATGTTTCGAACTGATTCGGTGATGACGATCGCTCCAAGATTGGCGGCGATCTCGATTGTCGAGTCTGTACTTACGTTGTCGACGACAATGATCTCCGCGTCATCGATCGTAGCCAGCGCCTGCGTTAACTTCGCGAGGGTTTCTGGCAGATATTTTTCTTCGTTGTAAGCAGGCACGACGACGGAGAGTTTCATCATTGGAGAAGATAGCGTATTTGAATGCCGAGTGCGGAACCGGTAACACTGCTTCTCGCGTAATCAGCAAACGCTGGCGTTACCGGCGCGGCTTTTCGTTTACGCATTACTCTTCAGTAGCAATGGCCCGTCCCTCAGCACTTGCTCCATTCAATCCGACTGTTTTTGATGGTTTTTCTTCCAATTTGCCCGAGCATCAAACGCGAACATTTAGGTTTTAACGTTGTACGTCACGATTTCGCTAATGGCACAGGCGTTGCCCTACGTGTGTCGGGAGGTCGAGCACCCTCGTCCGAACAGAAAGCCATACTAATTTTCTTCCGAGGACCAACAAAATGAAAACCATCTTATCCACGCTTATCCTTCTCGTTCTGGCTACGGCCGCTTCGGCCCAGAATAGCATCAAGTTGTTCGATCCGATCGCGATCACTGCCAGCGACTACAATATGATCGTCAACTCCGACCCCTGGGGAATGTACAAATCGGTTCAGGTTTATTTGAGCTGTCCGACGTCAGGCCGCTTTACGTCATCCATCTCCGGTCCGAGTGGCGGGAACCTTATCATCGACAACGTTCTAATGCTGAACGATTCCAATGTCTGCTCGGGCAACTGCTACGGCGGGCTCAAGGCGGATCCCGCAAGCTATCTCGGCATGGCGATCGAGATGGCCTACGATGGAGTGCGTCCAGTCAACGTCAGTCGAACGATCGATACCACCGGACTCTACACGTTTACGCTTATCGACTTCGGTTATACCTACGGGAACAGCGCCGTTTACCTAAATACAGCATGCTCGATCATCCCGATCGACACGCCGCCGGTGGACACGCCGCAACCCAGCGGATCGACCGTGTGTCATCGCGACAATGGGAACGGGGGTCTGCGGACGTTGAACGTCGGGCCATCAGCCATCGCAGCGCATCTTTCACACGGAGATACGTTGGGTGCCTGCGGCCAGTAAATTTGGACTTAGGAATTGAGGATTGGGATTTAAAATTGAAATCCGAGACATCCCATATCCATATTGAACACAGATCCCGTATTAAAGAGAGGACTCAAAACGATCCCAAATGAAAAGGCTCCGGGGTTCCGGAGCCTTTTCTCAGTGCTACAAAACGAAACCCCGATCGCTATTGCTCCGGGTTCTAACATCATCTCTCAGCGATCGGCAGATACTTCTGATCCCGCTTCCCGATGTACTCGGCGCGCGGTCGGATCAATTTATTGTTCGCGTACTGTTCGAGGATGTGTCCGGTCCAGCCCGAGATGCGGCTGACGGCGAAGATTGGCGTGAAGAGATCCAGCGGAATGCCCATCAGGTAATACGTCGATGCCGAATAGAAATCGACGTTCGGATGCATACCCTTTTTCTCCAGCATCAGCTTCTCGATCCGCTGCGACATGTCGTACCACTTTGTCTCGCCTTTCTTATCAGCCATCTGTTTCGAGAATTTTCTGAGCCAGGTCGCACGCGGGTCCTCAGTTTTATAAACAGCATGGCCGATACCCATGATCTTGCGTTTTTGCTCAAGCGCATCGTCGAGCCACTTGTCGATCTTCGACGGATCGTCGATCTCGATAAGCATCTTCATGACCGCCGTGTTGGCACCGCCATGTAGCGGTCCCGCAAGGGCCGCGATACCCGCCGTCACGCAGCCGTACATGTCTGCCAGCGTTCCCGCGACGACGCGTGTTGTGAATGTCGAAGCGTTCAGCTCGTGGTCGGCATGCAGGATAAGCGCGATGTCGAACATCCGCGCCTCATCGGGGTCCGCCTTTTCGCCGCGAAGCATGTAGAGAAAGTTCTCGGCAATGTTCAACGACGGATCGGGTGAGACGACGTCCCTTCCGTTTCGGATCCGGTCCCATGCTGCCGAGATCGTTCCGATCTGACCGGTGATCTTCACCGCCGAGTGCATCGCCCTTTCACGATCCGTGTGGTGGCCTTCCTTGTCGTAAAAATCGAGTGCGGAAACGCACGTCCGCAGAACATCCATCGGATCGGCATCCTTCGGCATATACTTCATCCCCGCGATGATCTCGCCAGGGACTTTGTAATTTGCGCGGATCCTCTCAGTCAGCTCATCGAGTTCGCTCTGAGCCGGTAGACGTCCGTTCCAGAGCAAAAAAATGACCTCTTCAAAGGTCGAGTTTTCCGCGAGGTCGTGAATGTCGTAGCCCTGATAAATTAACTTCCCTTCTTCCCCGTTAACGTCGCCGATCGAACTCTGCGCGGCAACCACGCCCCGAAGTCCGGCGGTCGCGGCAGTTGATTCTGTTCCTGTACTCATCTTTGTTGGTCGTCCTTGTGTTATGAACTGATTTTAGCGAAACGTTGCTATGTTAGACAAATGGGGAATGCGGAACGCGGAATGCGGAATTTGCGCTATCACCGCTTTCACTTTCCGCCGCGATCCGTTTTTATCGACGATACCCAGATTCTGGTTAACTGCGTGCCTTCGTCCGAGAGCTTTTCGATCAGCCCTAAGCGTATAATTCCTGATTCGACCAGCATCTCCATCCCGAAAACTGATTCGTCTCTCTTCTTCCACGATTCCGATCTTCGAAATGAATTCGGCCGTGGATCGAGATCGACAAGCGGCTCGGTAATTCGCCGCTACCGACGTAGAGTTTCTAAGCAGTTGATTTCCGATTACTTCGGCAGTCTGATTTATGGAAGGCTTTCGACGAGCTTGATAGTTCTTAGCGCAAATTGTTCAGTTCGTTTCTTCAAGTCGTTTTCTGGAAGAGACTGTGGGAGAGTTTCTCTCACCTTTCTGTCCTCGTTTTTTATATCGTCTTTAAAAGAATCAGGTCATTTCACTTTCAAGAATTCCGAACTCCGCATTCCGCATTTCGCATTCAGATCAACCGCCTGTCATGAGGAGGCCGATCTCTTCGGTCGACGCGACCTTCGGGTCTACTTCGCCAACGATCTTGCCTTCACGCATTACGAGTAGCCGGTCGGCGAGCGCAGTTACCTCCTCGAGCTCGGCGGAGACAAGCAGCACTGCACCACCTGAGTCGCGAAGCTCGATAAGCTTGCGGTGGATGAATTCGATCGCCCCGATGTCGACGCCGCGGGTCGGTTGTGAGACGAGCAGAAGTTTTGGGTTGAGCTCGAACTCGCGGCCGATGATCAGCTTTTGTTGATTGCCGCCCGAGAGAGACTTTGCCGCCAACTCGGGGATCGGGGGCCGGACGTCGAAGTTCTCGACGATCTCGTGGATGCGTTTATCGATCGCCGAGCCGTTCATGAATCCGCCTGCCGACATCGGAGCGCGATAGTGGACGCCAAGGATGGCGTTTTCCGCGAGGTCTGAATTTAAAAGCAGTCCGCGCTTGTGGCGATCTTCCGGAATGTGCGCGATGCCGAGTTCCTTTAACCGACGCGCGTTGAGGTTCGTGATGTTCTTTCCTTCGAACTCGACCGTACCCGAAGACGCACTGCAGAGACCGGCAAGCGCTTCGATCAATTCCGTCTGGCCGTTGCCCTCGATACCCGCTATCCCGACGATCTCACCGGCGCGGACCGTGAAGCTGATGTCGTCGACCGCGGCTCCGTGTTTGCCGCTGATCTTCAATCCTTTAACTTCCAGGACCGTCTTGCTCGGACTCGCATCGGTTTTCTCTACGCGAAGCAAAACATCTCTTCCGACAATCATCCTCGCGAGGTCCTTCGCGCTTGTTTCCGATGTTTTTACGTTCCCTACATCCTTGCCATCGCGCATAACCGTCACCTCGTCGGAGATCGCGAGAACTTCCTCGAGCTTGTGCGTGATGATGATGATTGTCTTGCCCTGCTCTTTCATTCGCCGCAGGATCGCGAAAAACTCTTCGACCTCTTGCGGCGTGAGGACTGCCGTCGGCTCATCCAGAATCAGAAGCTGCGCATCGCGATACAGCGCCTTCAAGAGCTCGACTCTCTGCTGCTGTCCCACGGCAAGATCTTCGATGTAGGCCGCCGGATTGATATTGAGCTTCAGCTCGTCGGAAAGCGTCTTGATCTCCCGATTCGCTTTCTCAAGATCGAGATTTGCTGATGAGCCCGTCTCGGCGCCGAGAATAATGTTCTCGGCGACGGTCATTGTATCGACCAGCATAAAGTGCTGATGCACCATCCCGATCCCCAGCGCGATCGCGTCGTGTGGAGTTCGAATGTCAACTTTCTTTCCATCGACAAATATCTCCCCGCTATCCGCGTTATAGAAACCGTACGCGATGCGCATGATCGTCGACTTCCCCGCACCGTTCTCGCCAACGATCGCGTGGATGGTTCCTTTATGAACTTTGATCGAGACGTCGTTATTGGCGGTCACCGAGCCGAAGGTCTTTGTTATGTTTCTAAGTTCGAGCATTAGTTTTTAGTCTTGCCATTCAGGATGTTCATGCGCCACCACTTAACCGCATCTTCAACAGGTAGAATTCTGACCTTCTCGCCATCCATCAGATATGTAAAACGGTTGGGGAGAGTGCCGGAGTCAATACCAGAAACAATATCCTTCAGCCCGGTGCGAAGAGGCTCTTTCGGAACAATGCGCAACTGCGGATATTCACCAGGCGTCGCAAATCTGAAGAAGTGAATATTCGGGTCGTACTCAAGTGAGATCGTTATCTTAGTCTCGTCGGAAAACGCAGCGGCGTTTATTTTTATAGATGCGAAATCCTGGCCAAACACGTTGGCGGACTCAACCCGTTTCCAAAGAGCGGCGTTGATATGCTTGTTCAGTTCCTGAATGATCTGGCTGCGATACGGGTATTGTGGATTCTCGGCCGCATCGATAAGGAGTTTCCATGTTCTGCGGTCTCCAATCTTGGCGAGAGCGACCGCGGCTTCGGCTCCATCGTATGTTTCGTTGGTGATGGAGCTCGGCGGGTTGGGCAAGTAGGTGGTGAATATGTTCAGAAGATCATCGACCGCATCCTTGTCTTCGAACCCGCCCAAAACCTGAATGGCCTGGACGCGACCCATAGGAAAGCGGTAGATATAGTTGCGAAGTACAGGCGATGCTTCCTTAGCTTCGAGTTTTCCTAATGCGTAAACGATATCGCTCCTGCCATACACGGGAGTCGACGGCGGTGGATTCTCGAGAAGTGCGATCAGGCCCGGCGTTATTGCTTTAGCCTTGAGCTCAGTGATTTTTTCCAAAATGTTACCCCAAGATGCATCGAGGGTGGCGATTCGATCGAGAGCCACCTGGATTCCCTTCGTATCCGCAAAATAAACCAATGCCGCAACGGCGTAAGCCTCAGTTTCCGGCGAATGGCCGCTGGTAAGAAACCAAATGTCCGCGACTCTCTCCTTCGCACCAAACTTGACCAAAGCATCTAGTGCCCAGTACCTGTTGTTCAAGTCCTCGTCGCGGAGAAGTTTTGCGATATGCGGAACGGCCTCCCTGCCATCCACCAATACGAGCTGCCGGATGCCGGAATAACGAGCTAAGTGGTCTTTGTCGTACAAAAGGCTGATGAGAGTCGGAACCGCTTTCTTCGAACGGAAACGGACCAACACGCTCAAAGCTTCGCTGCGAACGTACGCGTGGCTACCGGGCGAGAGCAGCTGAGAGACTTCGTTATCGTATTCGGTCGCCTTTAACGAATCGAGGATAGTGAGCGCCGATGCCTGGGTAAGCCAGTTCGGGTCTGCAAGGTATTTCGACACTGGCTTGGCAAACTCGCTTAGTTCGAATGTTCTGATCAGATGCGTAAGTTTATTCCACGCCGCCCTTGCATGCTTTTGATCAACCTGTGAAAGATCTTTCTCAAAGATCTTTTCAACAACAAATGCGTAATCGGTCTTTTTGAGGTCGAAAGGAAGAGTTTGAGCTCCGGTACAGCTTTGGGGGACTTCCAGAACCAACTCATCGAGAATCGAAACTCTTTCGTCGACGTTATCTGACTGGAGCTTCGCGGCAGCGTTCGGAAGGTATGAGAGAAGTCGTGGGGGAAAGTCTTGCGCGTTGATCTCACGCGCGGCGAAAGACGATCCGACAATTAACGCTACTACGACTACGGCACAATTGAACGTCATAACCTACTGCGTCATTGCGTCAGTGACCTTGATCTCTCCGGAGACGATCTTCGCTTTCGCGGCTTCGACATCCCTGAGTGTCTGTTCGGAGATCAAAGGCTTGTTGTTATCGTCGAGAGCAAACACGACGCCGTCTTTGTCTAGGCCGAAGGTGTGAAAGCCGCCTTTGAAATTCCCGCCGAGAACTTCTTTGACGACGTCATAAACTGCATTATCGACCCGCTTCACCATCGAGGTGAGCACATAACCGGGCTTCAGGCCGTTCTGGTTCGAATCGACGCCGATCACGAATTTATTAGCCTCGCCCTGAGCGTTCTTTCCGTACTGCTCGACAGCATCGAAGGCACCCAGTCCCGAGTTCCCTGCCGCGGT
This sequence comes from Pyrinomonadaceae bacterium, assembly GCA_039934315.1. Lineage (GTDB taxonomy): Bacteria > Acidobacteriota > Blastocatellia > Pyrinomonadales > Pyrinomonadaceae > OLB17. The sequence goes on from JBDTMK010000027.1 coordinate 16,489, forward strand.
AAAGATTACATCCGCACCTTTTTCAATCTGCGCGAGCGCGAGTTCTTTTCCCTTGCCGGGATTGTTCCACGCACCGTCGGTCACGCCGACGTAATT
>JBDTMK010000028.1:0-16514 GCA_039934315.1 Pyrinomonadaceae bacterium
GCGCCGACGATGACATTCACATCACAAACGTCCCCGAATCTTTTCGAGCTTTCGCCGAGGAAGTCCACAAGCGTAACCAAAAACCGAGGACCACACCGCTAACGCTTCCTCAAAAATTGGCACCGGCCGAGTTTAACACGGCGATGGTGCATTTTTATCGAGGTGAGGTCCAGCGCTCGAACATCTGGCGAAACCGGCTCGACGCGACTACGAATTGGGCCGTGATCACCGGCGGTGCGACATTGTCGTTTGTTTTCAGCTCACCCGATAACCCGCATTTCGCGATTCCGATCAACTCGATACTCGTCTCGATCTTCCTGTTCATGGAAGCTCGCCGGTATCGATATTACGAAGTGTGGGCGAACCGCGTTCGCGTCCTCGAGACCGGTTACTTTGCTCCGATGCTGTCGCATCGCACGATCCCGCCGGACAAGGAATGGGCCGAGCATATTGCTGCAGACCTGATCTCGCCGCACTTCACGATCAGTGTGTGGGAAGCTTTGGGCCGACGTCTTCGCGCGAATTATCTTTGGATCTTTATCCTCCTCGCCGTTTCCTGGACGCTGAAGATTTATATTCATCCTTCACCAATTCCGTCGATCACGTCCGAGGACCGTCGACTCTTTTGGGACGTCTTCGAGAAGCGCGCCACGGTTGGGCTTGCACCGGGTTGGTTTGTGATGGCCGCCGGCGCGGTCTTTAACTTCGCGATCTTCTTCGTTGCATTCAGTACGCTCAAGCTCCGCGACGCATCGAGCGAGGTGCTGCCGCTTGAAAGCTTCGAGTGGCATCCTCTGAAACAAGTTTCCGAATGGGCGGAAAGCAGTCTCAAACGCCGCAATACGATCCGCCGCTCCAAGAAAGCGCGCAACCGGATGCGGTCGATCCATAAGACGGAAGCGTAATCTTTAGTGGTAAGTGGTAAACGGTAAGTGGTAAGTTCGGGGTGCCAGCATTCGGAGCTGCGTCGCACGGACTTACCACTTACCGTTTTCCACTTACCACTTTCTTTGCTATTTTTCTCGTATCGAGTCTAACCACCAAAAACGGAGAGTAAAAAATTTCTATGGCGATTGATTTGGATGACCGCGGACGTGCACTCGAGAACGAGTATTTCCGCCGCAAAGAACAGGAACTGATCGAAAAACTGAAAGGGCACTTGGCCGTCGAAAATGCCCAGAGCAGCGGAATGAATTGTCCGCGTTGCGATGGAAAGCTGCAGGAAGCAGACTACCAACACATCAAGATCGACGTCTGCGATAAGTGTCATGGCGTGTGGTTCGATGCGGGCGAGCTGGCTCAGGTCATCGACAAGGACAAGCAAGGCGGCTGGTTCAGCAAGTTATTCGACTAAGCTTTGGAACAGTTATGATGACTGCGAAAAATATGTGCGCACGGCTAACCTGGTGCGCATTTACCGTCCTTGCTGCGCTCGCGAGCTTACTTTCGGCTCAGACACCAATGGTCTCGCCATCGCCAGCTCCGACCAGTTCCGTAAGTGTACTTAGCGTCCGTGACAGCAAAACGCTTGACAGAGGTGAGCGGGCTTTTGACGATACGTACAGAAAGCCTGAGGTCAGGACAGAATATCTCGCCAGCAAGCTGATGGGCCGCCAGATGCCCTATAACGTAATACTTCCGATCGGGTACGACCTGAAGGAGCGAAACGGACAGCAATATCCTGTGGTCTATCTTCTTCACGGTCTGAGCGGGCACTTCGAGAATTGGATACAGCGTACGAGCCTTGTCGATTATGCGGCCTCTTTCAAAATGATCATCGTTACACCCGAAGGCGAGGACGGATGGTATACGGACAATCTAACGCAGGAGAATCAGCAGTACGAAAGTTATATCGTCAAGGAGCTAATTCCCGCGATCGATAAAAAGTTTCGAACGCTCGACCGTCGAGAGCATCGCGCCATTGCCGGTCTTTCGATGGGCGGATTTGGCGCTATAAAATTCGGTTTGAAATATCCCGACATGTTCGTCATTGTAGGATCATTTAGCGGAGCGATCGGTGCTGCGACTATCACGGAAAAGCAGTTTCCGGGAGCGATCAGCAAAACGATCAATACGATCTTTGGTCCTTTCGGAGGCGAGGTCCGGAAGGCGAACGATCCATTTGACATTGTGCGCCGTGCGACCCCGGAAAAGATCAAGGCTTTTCCATTCCTGTATCTCGACTGCGGGACCGAAGACTTCTTATTCCAAAGCAATCGCGAGTTCGTCTCGCTGCTACTCGAGAAAAAAGTGCCGCACGAATTTCGCCAGCTGCCCGGCGCTCATACCTGGAAGTTTTGGGATAAACAGGTTCTCGAGTTCTTACGTATCAGCGACCGGTTTCTGAACTGAAATGGATCTTATGAAACGACTCACCGCCGTCACGCTTTTCGTGCTCGCATTCGGTATTGCTGGATACACCCAGGAGAGAACGGAGATCAATTCCGCCTCCGATGCACGTATGCTCGTTGGTCGTCACAGGCTTTCTTTGCAGTGGGTGAGCTGGGATTATTTCGGTACGGCCACGGTGATAAACGGCCGCGGAATTTATTCGATCAAAGGCGAGCAAAAAAACCGCGGGAAAGGCAGCTCTGATTTTGTAAGGATCGACGGCACGATCACATCTATCGATGCAAAGGAATTCGCATTCACGGGAAAGATCACTACACAGGTCAGTCATATTAACGATGGAAAGCCTTGCGTTCGTGATGGCGAATTCACATTCAAGATAACCGGCAAACGAAGGTATTGGCGGCTGCAGCAGATGGACAACCCATGCGATCCGGTAACGGATTACGTCGACATTTATTTCCGGTAAAAGGTCTTATGAAGTATCGCAACACTGTTTTCCTTACCCTGCTATTCTTTGCAGTCTCGGCCGCATCGCCTCAGACGCCAACGCCAACGCCAACGCCGACGCCGGATCCTTCGATTGGAACCTTGGTCGGGGCCCCGAGATTCACCGGACTTCCGGTTCATAACGTTAATCCGGCACAGATGCCGAGAATCCAAACAGAGCAGACTGTTCGGATCGCAGAAATTCAAGCTGCCTTGCAAAAAGAAAAACTCGATGGCTGGCTGTTCTACGATTTCCGGAGCAGCGACATTCTCACGCCGCGTATCTTGAAAACGGAAAGGCTCGGCGGATCGCGTCGATGGTTTTATTTTATTCCGGCGACAGGTGAGCCGGTGAAAGTGGTGCACGCGATCGAGCCGGATCAGATCGATGTGCTGCCTGGAAAAAAGCTCATCTATCGCGAATGGTCGCTGCTTCGGTCGCAGGTCCAAACCGCGATGGGTGCAAAAAAGGGAATGCGGATCGCGATGCAATATTCGCCAGACAACGACATTCCGTACATCTCGCGTGTCGACGCAGGCACGATCGAGATGGTCCGCAGCCTTGGCGTAACGATCGTTACAAGCGCCGATCTCGTTCAGCAGTTCGAAGCCGTCTGGACCGACGAGCAACTTGCCATGCACAAAGAAGCTTGTGCGAAATTACAGAAGATAATTCTCGAAGCGTTTGGTGAGATAAAAAGGCGGACGATCGCGAACGAAGCGATCACCGAGGTCGATGTTCAGGAATTCATGATGAAGCGTTTTTCGGAAGAGGGAATGCGGCCTGAGCCGATGATCGTAGCTGTAAACGCGAACGCCGCGTCGCCGCACTACTTCCCGACTAAGGAAAAAAACTCTCTAATAAAACGAGGCGATCTGGTCCTCATCGATTCCGTTTCGAAACTCGCCAAGCCAAAGGCACCGGCTGTAGATCTTACCTGGATGGGCTACGTCGGCGAGGCAGTTCCGGAAGAGTACGTGAAGATCTGGGACATCGTTTACGGTGCACAGCAAGCCGCGTTCAACTTCGTCAAGAAATCGTTCCAAAACGGAAAGACGATTCGCGGAGCCGATGTCGATGATGTTTCGCGAGCGGTTATCCGCAAAGCCGGCTATGCAGATCAATTTCTTCACCGGACCGGTCACTCGATTGGCGAAGAGGGGCACGGCAATGGTGCGAATATCGACAACCTCGAAACGCGCGATTCGAGACGGTTGATCCCGGGGACCGCATTTTCTATCGAACCGGGAATCTACCTCGAAGGGAAGTTCGGCGTACGATCTGAGATCGATGTGTACGTATCCGCGAACGACGCGATTATCACGGCGCCACATCAGACCGAGATTCTTCCAATCCTGAAATAAGATCGCCACAGAGCACACAGAGATTCCTTCACCTGTCTTTGTATTCTCTGTGTGCTCTGTGGCTAAAATTGGTCAATGCTTAATTTTGCAATCGAGACGGCCCAACAAGCCGGGCACATCTTAATGGAGAAATTCGGCCGGACGACGGTCACGAAAAAAGGTGATATCAATCTCGTGACCGAGGCTGATCTTGCATCCGAAGCCTACATCATCGAACGAATAAAATCTTACTATCCGAAGCACGCTATCCTTGCGGAAGAGTCAGGAGAGGCCGTTGTTCTGGGTGGTGATACGGCCTGGAAGTGGATCATCGATCCGCTCGACGGCACGACGAATTACGCACACGGTTATCCATGTTTTTGCGTGACGCTCGCTCTCGAACATGAAGGAGATATAGCGATCGGTGTGACATTCGATCCGACTCGCGATGAGCTTTTCGCGGCCGAACGCGGCCGCGGCGCGACGCTGAACGGAAAATCGATTAGGGTTTCTGCGGCGGAGAAGCTCGGCGACTCTTTGATCGTTACCGGCTTCCCATACGACTTTAAAAATCGTGATAATTTCGCACGGCATTTAACTGATTTCCTGCTTCATTCACGCGGAGTGCGGCGCGACGGATCGGCCGCCATCGATATGGCTTACGTTGCTTGCGGACGCTTCGACGGATTTTGGGAGGAAGGTCTAAATCCTTGGGACGTTGCGGCGGGGAAACTTTTGATCGAAGAAGCCGGGGGAATGGTGACTTATTACGACGGTTCAGCGTTTAGCATTTATCATCCGCCCATATGTGCGAGTAACGGAGCGATCCACAAGCAGATGCTTGAGGTTTTGCGCTAGATTTCTCAATTCAAAAGGCGAGCTAGTCCCCGCTCTTTACTGGCAGAGATGTTATCGCTCGGGCCCTCCCTTTTTCCTGCGAAAAAGCGTGTGCTAACCTTTAGAGCTTAATCCGCAATCTATTATGTCGTGGTTTCGACGAGACAAACCGAAGATCGAAGATCAGGATCTTGACGAAGAACGTAAGGTCAAAACCGAAGGCATCTTTGTAAAATGCCCCGAGTGCGAAAACTCTCTCTATAAGCGCGAGCTTATAGAATCGTTCCACGTCTGCCCGCACTGCGACTATCACTTTCGATTTGCCGCACGCGAGCGGCTCGACTCGCTGTTCGATGAGGGTGAGTACGAACAACTCGACGAAGACATCACCTCGGGTGACCCGCTCGAATTTTTCGACACGAAACCGTACAAGGACAGACTCGTTCAGGCGAGAGAGACTTCCGGTTTGCCGGAAGCCATCGTCTCGGGCGTCGGAAAAGTGGGCGGCCATCTCGTTTACGCGGGTGCGATGGACATGTCGTTTATCGGCGGATCGATGGGTTCGGCGGTCGGCGAAAAGATCACACTGCTGATCGAACGTGCACTGGAAAAGCGCGGAGCGGTGATCATCTTTTCAGCATCGGGCGGTGCGCGAATGCAAGAAGGAACGCTCTCACTCATGCAGATGGGAAAGATCTCGGCGGCGCTTTCGATGCTTCACGCTGCACGCCTGCCGTTCATTTCTGTTCTTACCGATCCGACGACAGGCGGTGTCACGGCAAGCTTTGCGATGCTCGGCGATGTCATTATGGCAGAGCCAAAAGCGCTGATAGGTTTTGCAGGACCGCGTGTCATCGAACAGACAATTCGGCAGAAATTGCCGAAGGGTTTTCAGCGGAGCGAGTTTCTTCTCGAACATGGAATGGTCGATCTGGTCATCGACCGCCGGAAACTTCGCGAGACCATCATCCGCTCGCTAAATTTTATGATGAATGAAAGTGTGGTGGCCCAAGGGTAGAAAGGGATATTGCTTATGCTGACGGAAATGCTTTTGCAGATCTACGAACGCGATCTGAATAAACTCCGAACCGAGCTCGAGCAGTTTACGGACGAAGCCGATCTCTGGAAGAGGAGCGGCGATATTACGAACTCCGCCGGAAATCTTTGTCAGCACCTGTCGGGAAACCTGCAGCATTTCTTCGGCGCAGTGCTCGGGGATTCGGGTTATGTCCGGGACCGGGACTCCGAATTTGCATCGACAGACATAACAAAAGCAGATCTGCTAGCTGGCGTTGATGCCGCCGAGACTTCAGTGAAGGAAACTTTGACGAAGCTCTCGGACGACGACCTGTCGAAAACTTACCCGATCGAGGTCTACGGGGGGGCGATGACAACTGGGTACTTTCTCACCAGCCTTGCGACGCACTTAAATTACCACCTTGGCCAGATCAACTATCACCGCCGCCTTCTAACTAAAGCTTAACCGGCTCGACCTTGTATCCTTGCTTTCGAAGAAGGTTAACGACTCCTTTCTTTCCGCCGAGATGTCCGGCGCCCACCGCAACGAACGTAGGCTTCTCCTTAAACGCTGCGGCGAGTTTGGGAATCCAATCGGTATTACGCTCATCGAGCAAACGGGCCTGGAATTCTTTGTCGTCCGTCATTAATCTGTTCGTCAATTCGTAAAGCTTATCCGGGTCTCGGAGTTTGTAAACTGCCATTAGCTGCTTGAGTTCGTCGATCGATTTTTGCGGATTTAGCGCCATTTCGTAGAGGTCTTTCGCCTGCTTCGCAAGCGGCTGGCTGTCGATCACTTTGATCTGCGATCCGACCGTTTCCAATCCGACGATGGGTTTTTTCTTACCGGCTGCGTTCTGCATTATCGAAAGGTCGTAAGTAACCGGAGTGCACCCGATAGACTTCGAGCTGGTAAGCACGAATACGGTCAGCATCGCCGGTTTGACCATCTTCACATTCTCAGCCGAATATCCGAGAAGGCTCTTGAACATTTCATCGACCTTTGCGAATTGCTCCGGCGTAAGAAGATCCTTGATCGTCTTGCCGTCCGGGATCACGACGGCTTTGGCCATCGACTGCATCTCGGCGGCATCGTCCATGTCGATCTCCATGATGAGCTGATCGGTCTGGGTAATATACGTATCAAGGCTCTCGAGCGGCACCATATCACTTGCGCAAACTGCATGAAACGTCCCGAAAATATAAGACGGCTTAGTGATGCCGTTACCGGTGACTTGATAAAGTAGACTGGGCGAAGCCGATGTTTTGGATTGAGCCGAAACGAAGATCGATGTGGCGGCGACCACAAAGAGAGGTAAAGCGGTGAGGACAATTCTTTTCATTCTGGTTTTACTTCGGTCACGTTCGAATAGTTTAGTCACGAGATCAAGATAAACCGTTTTCTCTCCAGCGGGCAAGAATAAATGGATTTTCAGGAATCGGTAAATTACCTTCTCTCGCTCGGCAACGAAGTTTCCGCGATGAAGCTGGGGCTTGAGAATATTCGCAAGCTACTCACCGCCCTCGGAGATCCGCAGAATAACTACCTGAAAGTCCAGGTCGCGGGCACGAACGGAAAGGGATCAGTGTGCGCATTCCTGAATTCGATCTGTCTAACTGCCGGAATCAAAACCGGTATGTACACTTCGCCACATCTGATCTCGATCACTGAGCGGATACAGATCGACGGGGGGGAAATTAGCCAGAGTGATTTTGCGAAACTCGCGACGCGTGTTCGAGAGGTTTCTGAACGATTGGTGGTTGAGGCTGAGATCGACGGCATCCCGACTTTCTTTGAGCAGGCGACGGCGACAGCGCTGCTGGCGTTCGCGGACTCCAAAGTAGAGTTGGCAATTCTCGAGACGGGATTGGGCGGGCGTCTCGATGCGACTACTGCAGCAAATGCAGAGATTGCTGCAATCACTCGAATCGATTTAGATCATCAACAATATCTTGGTGAAACGATTGAAGAGATCGCCGCGGAAAAAGCGGAGATCATTCACGAAGGATCGCGGGTGGTAATCGGGGAGCAAAAGCCGGAAGCGATGAAGGTCATTCTTGAACGATGTAAGGCTTTCGGAGTCCAGCCGGGTCTGGGCCATCTAATATCTAGTGCCAAAACTGTCCGCCTTGGTTTGCTGGGCCGTCACCAGATGGAGAACGCGCAAATAGCTATGCTTCTCGCCGAAGTACTCCGCGAAACCTTCGAGATCACGAATGAACAAATTGTCACGGGAGTCGAATCCGCTCGTCATCCGGGCCGCATAGAATTCGATGGACAATTTCTTTTTGACGGAGCTCACAATGCGGGCGGAGCGAGCGCACTAAAACACTTTCTCGATGAGTCGGTTCAAAAGCCGATCACGATGATCTTTGGCTCGATGAACGATAAGAGCGTAAAAGAGATTGTGGCGACTCTCTACTCAAACGCGGATAAATTGATTTTGACACCGCCCGATAATTCTCGGGCAATTCCCCCGGCCGATATTGTGGAACTTCTCCCGGAAGGCATTGATGCGGCAAAGGTATTTGTAACGAGAAATGTCAGCGAAGCGTTAGACAAAGCCCGCGAAGTTACGGGTGAAAACGAAGTGATACTTGTTACAGGGTCGCTTTATCTCGTGGGTGAAGTTAAGAGAATATTGCAAAACGGCCAGCCTCCTGAGACCGATATTTCAAATTTGAAATTTCAAATCTGAAACTTCGAAACTACAATAACGCTATGCACAAATTAGTCTTGATCCGTCACGGCGAGAGCGAGTGGAACAAGGAAAATCGTTTCACGGGTTGGAAGGATGTCGATCTTTCCGACAAGGGAAGAGAAGAAGCTCACGCCGCGGGCAAGCTCTTGAAGGCCGAAGGCTTTACGTTCGACGAAGCGTATACCTCCGTTCTGAAACGCGCGATTCGTACGCTCTGGATCATCCTCGACGAGATGGATCTGATGTGGATCCCGGAAGCGAAGTCATGGCTGCTGAACGAACGTCACTACGGCGGATTGCAGGGATTGAACAAGGCCGAGACCGCTGCACAATTTGGTGAGGAGCAGGTGCAGATCTGGCGCCGAAGTTTTGATATCCCTCCGACCGCACTTGCGGAAACAGATGAACGTTGGCTTGGAAAGGATCCGCGCTACGCCTCTATCGAAGCGGGAAAATTTCCTACGGGCGAATGCCTGAAGGACACTGTGGCCCGCGTTGTTCCGTACTTCGAAAGCGAGATCTTGCCTAAGGTAAAAGACGGCAAACGCCTTATCGTTGCGGCGCATGGAAACAGTTTACGGGCGCTTGTGAAGTATCTCGATTCGATCTCTGACGCCGACATAGTCAATCAAAATATCCCCACCGGAATTCCACTCGTGTATGAACTCGGCGATGATCTCAAACCGACAAAGAGCTATTACCTTGGCAATCAGGAAGCGATACGGCAGGCTCAAGACGCGGTCGCGAATCAAGGGCGGGCAAAGTGAAAAAGTGAAAAAGTTAAAAAGGTGAAAAAGTTAAAAAGTGAAAAGGTGAAAGAGTGAAAAAGTCGGTCGCCATTCGTTTTAACCTTTTTCACCTTTTGACCTTTTTCACGTTTTCACTCTTTCACTCTTTCACCTTTTAACTTTTTAACTTTTTAACTTTTCAACTCTTTCACCATTGTTGCGTTTTTGAATTCATGAAGAAAGCTCTCTTCATTCTCCTGATCATTTTCATCCTCACGCCGTTCGGCTCGCCGCCGTTGGCTTTGGCTCTCGGCCTCGTCGTCGCACTCACGTTCGGCACGCCTTATCCGGATCTCAATGGAAAACCCACGCGTCTTCTGCTCCAGTCTTCAGTAGTGCTTTTGGGTTTCGGGATGAACCTCAAATCGATCTATGAAGCCGGGAAGGACGGCATACTGCTGACGATCGTCACGATCTTCGGGACACTCGGTCTCGGATACTTGCTTGGAAAGATGCTGAAGGTTCGCGGTCGAATTTCCGCACTGATCTCGACCGGCACCGCCATCTGCGGCGGGAGTGCGATCGCGGCCGCCGCGCCCGGCATCGAGGCCGAGCCTGAACAAATATCGATATCGCTTGGTACCGTTTTTGTACTAAACGCGGTCGCGCTTTTTCTTTTTCCGACGATCGGACACGGGCTGGGATTGACGCAGCATCAATTCGGCATGTGGGCCGCGATCGCGATACACGACACAAGCTCGGTTGTCGGGGCCGCGTCGGCTTACGGGAGTGAAGCACTGGCAACAGCGACCACGATCAAACTCGCACGAGCGCTTTGGATCGCACCCGTTGCCGTCATGCTTATGTACCTTTACCGCCGCCGATATCCGAACGCAAAAGCTCACATCGCGATTCCGTGGTTCATACTTTTGTTTCTGCTCGCGGTCGTCGCGCGGACCTACGCTCCGCTTTGGTTGCAGCCAAGCTTCTTTGATTCGCTCGTAAACTTAGCGAAGGCGGGAATGATAGTTACGTTGTTTCTTATCGGCACGAGTTTGACTCTCGAAAGCGTAAAGACAACACGATGGCGCCCCTTATTTCAGGGCGCCATTCTCTGGATCATCGTCTCCGCGATCTCGCTCGCAGCCGTCCTCTGGCTTATTTAGAAATTCACGGCCCGCGGATACTGTGGAATCGGTTCCGGCGGCGAAGGGAACGGTTCCGGGCTCGGGCTCGGCGAAGGAAACGGTTCGGGATTTGGCTCCGGCACCGGGTCCGTTATCGGATAAGGATCCGGTTCGGTCGGCGGATGTTCGGGAACCGCAGGATTAGGAGCCGGCGTATCCGGCTCCTGCTGTGCAAACCACGGGCTTTTAGGGATTGTCATCATACGTATTTAGTTAGGCGAGAGTACAACCTTCCGCCACGGATTCTTGTCCTCATTAAACTGCTGATAGGCCATCGGAGCCTCGCTCAATTTCAGACGATGTGAAATTACAAAACTGGGATCGATGTTCCCGGCCTCAACTTCGTCGAGCAGCCTCGGCATGTACTTGTGCATGTTGGTCTGTCCCATCTTGAAAGTAAGGCCTTTGCCGAATGCCGCTCCGAAATTGAACTTGTCCAGAAATCCACCGTACACGCCGGGCACCGAAACCGTGCCTCCCTTTCGGCAGCAAAAGATCGCTTGCCGTAGGGCATGCGAACGATCGGTGGCAAGGCTGACCTTCGCCTTCGCGTAGTCGAGCAAAGCGTCGGCGGTCGTTCCATGCGACTCGAGACCGACGGCGTCGATACATGAATCGGGTCCACGTCCACCGGTTAACGCCAGAAGCCGGTCATAGACTTCTTCTTTATCGAAATTGATCGTCACGAGATTTTCATTCTCGCGTCGAGCCAGGTCGAGTCGATCTTCATAATGATCGATCAGCACAACTTGCTCAGCTCCGAGCATGAAGGCAGACTTCACGGCGAACTGTCCAACCGGCCCGGCGCCCCAGACCGCTACTGTATCTCCCGATTGTATATCGCAGTTCTCCGCTGCCATGTAGCCGGTTGGGAAAATGTCGGACAAAAAAAGTACCTGATCGTCCGCAAGATGGTCGGGAACCTTGATCGGCCCAACGTCCGCAAACGGCACGCGAACATACTCCGCTTGTCCACCGGCAAATCCACCGTACATGTGCGAGTAGCCGTAGAGTGCAGAACCTGAGTATCCCGCCAGGGTCTCCAGCATCCCCGGCGTCGGATTTGAGTTATCACAGCATGACCAAAGGTCGCGCTTACAGAAAAAACAATTGCCGCAGGCGATCGTAAAAGGGACAACGACGCGATCGCCGATCTTTAGATTTGTGATGCTCGCTCCAACCTCCACAACCTCGCCCATAAACTCATGGCCAAGGATGTCGCCCTGTTCCATCGTCGGGATATAGCCGTTGTATAAGTGCAAATCCGATCCGCAGATCGCGGTCGAAGTGATCTTAACGATCGCGTCGCGTGAATTTAGTATCTTCGGGTCCGCAACGCTTTCGACCCGTACATCGTGTTTTCCAAACCAACAAAGTGCTTTCATACAAATTAGTCCTCCTTGATCTTTTTAAGAGCCGCAGGCTTATGAGCTGCCTTGTCTCCGCTCTTTCCGCTTTCGACCAAATACTCCGGATTATTTTTAGATGCGGCGACCGTGTGCCCCTTGATCCTCGTCCGGGACGTCAGCTTTTTCTTAACTGTTCCCGTCGTCTTACCCTGCGAAGTCTGCCATGCGACCTTGTCGCCTTTTTTTAGTTCTTTGGGCATGATGTATCTCCGTCAATTGATTCCCAGTTTCGCCGGATTTGAATGAAGAATCGGACGATCTTTCGCCAACCTTCCTCGTTTTACCTCGCCACCGCAGTCATCGCTTTTCGTAACGGCTCTCGACCCGACGGCTGCCCCTCGGTCTTCATGATCAGCCCTGTTTCCATCAAGCTCTTGAACCGGCGAAGATCTTCCGCGATCTGGACGCTCGGCTCTTCGCCCAAGGCCCACGCGATCCATTCACCTAGCTTTCCGCCCGGAGCTTCGTACGTCATCGTGACCTTCATTTCCGTTCCGCGATTGGCGGTCGGTAGAAATTCCACTACTCCGGCGTTCGGGATAAATGCGCCTTCGAGCGACTTCCATCCGATCCGTTGATTCGGAATGTCGCTCGTAACCTCCGCGTCCCATTCGACTGTCTGGCCGAGGGGAGCCTTGGCCTTCCAATGCGATAACGTCTCGTCAGTTTTTGACACGGATTCAAGATGCCGCATGAAGATCGGCAGGTTCTCGAAATTCCGCCAGAACTCATACAGCTCTGCGGCCGATTTGTTGATCGTGAGGGCCTTAGTCACGTGAATTTTTCCAGACAATAAACCGGCGCGCTTAAAAGGAGACTTTCGCGTCCCCTGCGGGGCATCGTCCGCAGTGTTAACACCCATGGCGTCGTATAAGTGGCAATGTCCAGTGGTTCCGCGAAGCAGCATTCCGCCGCCAAGAACCGAAAGAAGTGTGCCGCCGACGCCGCCTAGCTTATATCCGTAGGCGACAAGCGCTCCGCCGGCGACAGTCGACGCCGCGCGTTCTATGTTATTTACGTTTTGCGATGTATCCGTGAGAAATGTGCTCAATGGATTTTCGTGTGTTTCTGTGTGGTGCATTTTTACCTCTCTGACTAAATTGATTCGTTTGGTTTCAGTTCGTTGTTGCGATACGAGGCCGCATCGACTATCGATGTAACGATCGACGGAGAAATGCCGGACGTACTTTCGAGCCCGGTCGCGTGTCCACGCCCGACTCCACCGTTCGAGGGCAAAAGTTGATTCGTCGCCGCGAGGATTGCGGTCGTCATATTCGGGAATAACGCGTTGATCTTCGCCGCTGCTTTTGCCTGCGGAGATATCACAAGCTCGGCCTTGCCGTGCGCCGCCGCATCAACTATCTGTCTTGCAGCATTTTCGGCGCTCACCGAAGTGAACGGCGATCCATTCATAATGCTGAACAGCGCGAATTCTTTTTCATTCTGCCCCTTGAAGAGCGCGTTGATATGACTGCCCGTCCGCATCAGGCCGGGATAAACCGTAGTTACCCGGACGCCGTCCTTTGCGAGCTCGGTATGCATCGCGGACGAAAGCCCGGCGAGAGCGAATTTACTTGCGCAGTAAGGAGCCAAATGCGGCACAGCGATCTTGCCGCCGATCGAAGAGATGTTAACGATACGGCCCTCGCCACGTCGCTGCATTTCCGGCAATATCGCACGCATCGCGTAGAACGGTCCCCAGAAATGGATCCGCATCGCGTCTTCAAAATCTTCCTGCGTCTGGGCATCGAGCGGTCCGACCTGGATCACGCCGGCGTTATTAACGAGAACGTCGATCCGGCCAAATCGTGAACGTACATCGGCGACCATCGACTCAACATCGCTTTGTTCCCGCATGTCACAGACTGCGTCGAAGACCTCCGCTCCGCGAGCTTCGAGGTCATCTTTCGCACGCCGCAACTCATCACGGTCGCGAGCGCAAATCGCGATCCGTGCACCCCGCTCCGCCAACTCACGAGCCAAAACCAATCCCAGGCCGCGGGACCCGCCGGTGATCAGAACAACTTTGTCTCGGAAGCTGTAACGCGTCCTGAGCGCACGATATATGAGTGTTCCGCCCGCGAGAACACCTAAAGCCGATAATGAAATTGTCTTGCCGAGATTCTCCGCCATATTGCTCCAATGACCCGTACTGACTCAGGACATTCTTTTCCTTGAAATTGGCTAGTCGCAATCACTGTGCCTGCGGGGGACTAAGGATATGTAGCCTTGGACCGTTTGCTATAATCTGGCTATGCTTCGAGACGATACCGATTATGCTTCGAGACGATACTGATGTGGTTGTAAAACTCAAGGCCGAATCGCGCGGTGTCGTGAATCCCGCGATCGTTCGATGGATAGCGTTTATAGTGATCACAGTATCGCTCGTGGCCTGCACCGTCCTGTGCATCCTCGCCATCTGGAAGTTTACCGAGTCCGACGCCGTCTGGCGCGCCATCGCCACATTCATTGTTGTTAGTATCGCGACCGCGATCTTTACTTTTGTGAATGAGAAGCTGGGGTGATTCCATTTTGGATTTTAGATTTTAGATTTTGGATTTCGCGAACACGGCTCCACCATTGTCATTGAATTGCCCCCGGCTTTAGCGGAAGCTCCGCGCCCTGCTTTGCCAAAATGCATTTCCCGTTTCAAGGATTCCTGGAAAGCCGTTCGCACTAATATAAACTTCAGCTAATGCTGGAGGCGATGAGACAAAATTTGCATGGAGAATCAGAGAGCAAGTCCAGCCATCACAAAATTCGCCGAAGTGGCAAGACGATATTGCGACTGGGCCGAAGGTCCGGCACTCCACGCCGCCGCCGACATCCATACCGCTCGCCGGCTCCTGATTGAACTTCACTCGGCCGTGATTGATCTGCCAGACAACTGTCCGGAAACGGACACAGCCGAAGACGCGTTCGTCGAGTTCGACTGGCACGCAATAAGAGGGCGCTTCCAACAGTTGCCCGTCGATGGCTATTGGGATGTATTCAACCCGTTGAAGGAGGACGCCCCTGTCTTCAATACTCTCTTCGACGATTTGTCCGACATTTGGCGAGATGTAAAGGAAGGATTGGTCCTCTACGACCGAGGCGACCTCGCAGAGGCCGTCTGGGAATGGCAATTCAACTTCAAGATTCACTGGGGAGCGCATTTAACAGGCGCTCAGCGTGCGATTCACCAACATCTCACCGAGAACTCTTAATTCTTTTCCATTAGACCCTCCCTATGGGTCGGGTTTCCGCCTTTGTTCTTCCGTTTGCTAAAATAACCGTTTCGGTAGGCAGCAGGATTCTTCACCGTAATGAGCATTAACGAAATAACGGTCCGCGGGGCACGGCAGCATAACCTCAAAAACGTAAACGTCGAGATCCCTCGAAACAAGTTCACGGTCATCACCGGACTGTCGGGTTCCGGCAAATCGAGCCTTGCGTTCGACACGATATACGCGGAAGGGCAGCGGCGCTATGTCGAGTCTCTTTCGGCGTATGCACGCCAATTTTTGGATCAGCTCGAAAAGCCGGATGTCGATTCGATCGAAGGCCTGAGCCCGGCGATCTCGATCGAACAGAAAACTGTTTCGCGTTCGCCGCGATCGACAGTCGGCACGGTCACGGAGATCTACGATTATCTCCGCCTGCTGTTCTCATCAATCGGACAGCCGCACTGTCATCAATGCGGCGAGCCGATCACGCGTCAGTCGGTCGAGCAGATAGTCGCCGGCATTCTGAATTTACCTGAAGGCGAACGCGTAATGATCCTTGCTCCGATCGTTCGCGGCCGCAAAGGCGAATTTAAAAAGGAACTCGAAAAGCTGCATAAAGAAGGATTCGTTCGTGCTCGAATTGATGGGGAAATGCGGCAGCTCGACGAAGACATCGAGCTCGACAAGCGCCGCAACCACATGATCGAAGTCGTGGTCGATCGCCTCCTGATGAAGGAAGGCGTCAAAGAACGGCTGACGGAATCTGTGCGGACGGCACTTCGTCTGACCGGTGGCGGGGTCCTGGTTTCCATCGTCGACGGCGACGAGAAGTTATACAGCGAGCGGATGGCCTGCATCAATTGCGGGATAAACATCGCCACCCTCGAGCCGCGCTCGTTCTCATTCAACTCGGCGTACGGGGCGTGCAAGCGTTGTCAGGGACTGGGCACCGTGATGGAGATGGACGCGAACAAGATCGTAGCGGACCAGTTGCAGAAAGCCGGCAAGATGACATTTCTTGGCGGAGTTGATAAATCGAGTGGGAATTATCTCCAGTCGGCGCTCAACGCGATCATCGAAAAATTCACGGACGGCGATAAGCTCGAGCCGCCCGACGATTCACTGTTGAGCAAGGTGAAGAAAAAGCTGGTCGGTAAATCAAAAGGCCCGGCCGACGATCTGCTGAAAACTAAATTTGCAGATTTGGCGGTCGAGATCCGCAACGCATTTTTTAACGGGACGAAAC
>JBDTMK010000029.1:0-16507 GCA_039934315.1 Pyrinomonadaceae bacterium
ACGGTGAATATCACCGGCCTTCCAAATGATGCGAATGGTTCGATAGATCTTTCATCGGCGGCGGGCTCGGTCTCGGGGCAGGCATTCGACGCATTCGCTGCGAAGGCGCAATTTCGCGGAACGGTTATCGATCTGCAGAACCTTGAGCTGCGTTCGACCGATGGTTATGTGAAAGCCAAGGGAACCTATGACCGGGCGTCGACGGCATTCGACTTCGATCTTGAAGGCCGCAACTTCCAGCTGACGGCGATTCGCAATTCTTTTAGTACTAACGAGAACATACCGACAATAACCGGCAACGCGGATTTCGTCGCGAAAGCGACCGGGCGCTCGGACGTGCCTTCGTCGTACAACATAAACTTCAGCGGGACGGCGAGACAGGTTGTCGTCAATGAGAATGCGTTCGGCGACGTCACGTTCAAAGGGAACACCGCCAACCAGATCCTAAATGCGGATCTGACAGCAACGCTTGACGGACGCCCGCAGGTAATAAATGCGACCTTGAACTTCGGCGATGACAATGTTCCGTTTCGCGTCGCCACGGAATTTAATCAGAGCCCGCTTGCCCCGTTCTTTGCTCTGATCCCGCAGTTAAAAGGGATCACGATCGGCGGAACGGGCACGGGCCGTGTGGAGTTCGGCGGAAACCTTGCGAAACGCGACGATCAGGGCAAGATCGTTTTTACAGGCGAAGCTCTGACGGGCTCAGCTGAATTCAGCCAACTTGCTCTGCAGATCCAGGACACGCCGCTTGTCGCAACGGAACCCGTGATAGTTCGCTTCAATCCGAGCGAGATCACTTTCCAATCGGCTCGATTTTCAGGCGGCGGCTCGAATGTGGTAATCGCTGGCACAAAGGCGATCACCGACGACGGCATCAATAATCTTTCGGTAGATGGCCGGATCAATCTCAGCCTTCTTAATGCTTTCCCGCAGATCGCAGCGACCGATACATTCTTCGGAGGATTTGCGAATGTCGCGATCCATTTTGCCGGAGTGAACCGAACGGCTCGCGTCTCCGGAACGGCGACTCTCGAGAATGCAGCGGCTGCCACCTTTATCGGATCCAGCCGGCTGACATTTGAGCGTCTGACGGGCCGCATTCTATTTTCGTCTGACCAGGCTCAGATAGCCGAATTGCACGGCTATCTCGGCGGAGGTGCTTTTACCGCCACCGGCGGCGTTCTCTTCGGAGATGGGCTCGCGGTTGATTCTTTCCGCGTCGCTTTGAACGGCACCAATGTCACGGTTCCGCTTCCGGAAGATTTCATCACGACCGGCGATGCGCAGCTTGAGATCACCGGACGACGCGGGCAGAGGTCTCCGACCCTCAGTGTTCAGATCGCAGGACGCATTCTCGCACGACGCAGCCTTTACACCCGCGACATCGAGCTCGCGAATATTGTCGGAGCACGACACGAGAGCTCGCTGTCGTCCGGCACCTCGACTGCAATTCGGGCACCGCGATTCGATCTGACGATCGAGGGACGCGACGCTCTGGTGGTTCGCAACAACATCGCGGATCTCACGGCATCAGTTTCGCTTCGGTTGACCGGCACGACTGAAAGTCCGCAGCTTTCCGGCCGCATCACTGCCAACAGCGGAACGATATTTTTCCGCAAGGACCGTTATATCGTTCAGCGCGGAGTGCTGGAGTTTCCGCCCGACACGGCGATCGAACCGGTGATAAATCTCCAGGCGGAATCCGAGATCGCCGGTTACCAGGTGTTTGTAAATTTGTCGGGGCCGTTGACGGACACTGAACAGTTGAATGCTACGGTGCGTTCGAGCCCGGCACTGCCGCAGGCCGACGTTGTGTCTCTGATCACCACGGGGAATCTGTCGAACACCGAATCGGGCATCCCGACGCTTGCGCAGACGGGAATAAATACCGCCGCCGAGATCCTGGCCGATACCATAATCAACAACCCGGCCCGCAAGGCGACCGATCGTTTGTTCGGCTTGAATGTTTTCGAGATCGACCCGATCATTTCCGGTCAGCATTTGAACCCGTCGGCTCGGCTGACCGTCGGCCGGCAGATCAACAACAATTTGCGTGTGACATATGCGACCAACCTGTCGCAGGACCAGAACCAGGTCCTCGCGCTCGAGTACCGCGTGTCGAATAAAATTTCATTCGTCGCCCAATACGAGCAACGCAGTTTGAGCAATGCCACCGCGCAGCAAGATAATTTTAGTTTCGAGGTGCGATTCAGAAAAAGATTTTGAGTTTAACGTTTGGCGCCTTGAGCGCAATAATTTTTCCCGGGAGAGGAATGGAGCCAGCAGGGTTGTCAATTAGGCGTGAGCTAGCCGGATTGTTGTGCAAATTCGTCACGGGCCGCGCGCGCTTGGTTATGTCGGCGTGTCTCCTTTGTCTCCTTCTTCTGGCATCGAATGTTCCCGCTCAAGATCAGTTTGAGGAAAAGCCGGTCGGAGAGGTCACGGTAACTTTTGAAGGCCGCGACAAGAATGTATCGGCCAACGAGACTTATCGGATAATGGCCCGCGACGCTCTGGGTTCAAATTACTCCTCGATAAAAGTACGTGAAGCTATTGAAAAGCTTTACGACACGAAACAGATCGCATCGGTGATCGTCGAGGCTAACGAAACTTCGAACGGAGCCGTTTCGGTTCGCTTTCTCGTCAGACGAAAGACGCAGGCGCAGCGGGTCACCGTCGAGCTTCCCGACGACGACAAGTCGAAGATCACCGAACAGGAATTGCTTTTCAGAGTTAGCCTTCTCGACCCGGGAACCGCTATCACGGATAAATCACTTCAGAACAATGCGGATCTGATCCTCGAATATTTGCGTGATAAAGGATTTTTCAAAGCCGAGGTCACTTACACGCAGCGTCCGCTCGAAAGCGAGACCGAGGTTGGCGTGACATTTCGCGTGATGCCGAATGCTCAGGCCACCGTCTCGTCGTTCAATATCACGATCGAGGGCTTCGACAGCGCGAAACTTCTTGACGAAATAAAGTTAAAAAGCGGCGCTCCGTTTTCGCGTTCGGCGCTTACCGACGATATCGAAACGATCCGCGACATACTTCGCCAGAGTGATTATCTCGCGCCGTTGTTGGAAGATCCCCGCGTTGTTTACCAGAGCGAGAGCAACACGATCGCGATAACGCTAACGGGAAAGGTTGGTCCGATCGTAGAAGTCGACGTCGAAGCCGAGCGCGATCGTGTCGGCAGCCGCACGCAAAAACGTTTGCTTCCATTGAAACGAGAAGGCTCGCTGGATTACGGCGCAATTGTGGAAGGTGAGCGGCGCCTTGAGACGCACTACCAGGAACAAGGCTATTTCTTCGTCGACGTCACACCTGTTTGTTCGGTTGACCCACCGATCCAGGCGACCGATTTGGGTGCCATCAAGAACGACACGGAGTTTCTCTGCTCGGCTCTAAACAGCACCGATCTTCAGAACAAGAAAGTTGCGGTCACGTATAAGGTCGATCTCAACCGGCAGTTAAAACTCAAAGACATCCGGCTTGAAGGAACGAGTCAGTTCACGGTTGCCGAGATCAAAACGGTCCTGGAATCTCAGGAAGCAAATCTGCTTGGCATCATTCCGTTGTTCGGATACGGCCGCGGCTATACGAGCGAGCGTCTACTCGAACAGGACGCTGCAACGCTCCGCTCGCTACTTCGCGAGCTTGGATATCGCGAGGCAACGGTCCGCGTCAACCAAGGTGTTTCACCGGACGGAAACGAACTGATCATCACTTTCGTTGTTGAAGAAGGTAAGAGGACGACAATCTCCGGTATCGAGATCGTTGGCAATAATGCGTTTACCGATGACGTGCTCGAGGCACAGCTTCCAAAGCTTGAAGGAACTTATTTCTCGCGAGCGAAGATCCGCAACGGTCAGCAAAAGCTAGCTGAGTTTTATTCCGAGGCTGGCTATTACGACGCGAAGGTGGATTTTTCGATCGACGAGCGGGTCACAGATCCGACAACCGGCAAAAGTCTCTTCAAAGTCGTTTACACGGTTAACAGCGAAGGCCAGAAAGTCGTCATCGACCGGATCCTGATTACAGGTAACGAGAAAACCAAGGAGGGAGCGATCCTCCGCGCCCTCGCCCTGAAACCGGGAGATTATCTGCGAGCTAAAGACGTTTACACGAGCGAACAGAATCTCTATTCGAGCGACGTATTCGCCCGCGTCGACATCAAGCCGAGGCCGGCGGGCGAGCGTCCGGGTAACGAGCGGCTGACGGACATCATAGTGAACGTCGAGGAACAGGCCGCGCGAATTTTATCGTACGGCGGCGGCGCCTCAACGGACCTCGGTGCGAGCGGATTTGTGGACATACGCCACTTCAACCTTCTCGGGCGTCTATGGCAGGGCGGTGGACGGGTTCGGATGAGCCAAAGACAACAGCTCGTGCAGCTCGATTTTCTAAACCCGCGTTTTCTCCACGATGGCGAGAAGCGTTTTGCTCCGCTAACGCTCACGGCTGCGTATCAACGCGACTCAACCGTCACACGCTTTTTCCGCTCGGCTTTCGACAAGGGAACGTTCGGGATCGTTCAACGCGTGGATGCGGACGGGAATCCGATCGATGAATTCGGAAACGAGACCGGCGACCCTACCTTGAATCGACTGACGCTTTCCGCGGAAACGAATCGGACCATCAGCCGTCGCGATCGGAGCATCGTCTTTGTAAGATATCGATTCGAGGACGTCCGGCTCTACAACATCGGAAGCCTGTTGATCAAAGAACTTTTGATCCCCGACTCGCGGATCCGAACATCGGGATTCGGTGTCACATTCGTTCGTGACACGAGAAAAAATTGCCTGATCAAATACTCGATCCTCGACATCATTGCCCGCGGCGAGGTTGGCGAGCCCTGCAAATACAGCGCCAGCGACCCTTCCGACGGGGACTACCTTACGGCCGAATATAATGTCTCGATCCCGTTCCTCGGCGCCAATACCGGTTTCAACAAGTTCCAGGCTTCGTACAACATTTATCGGACGGTTCGTTTCCTCAAGAACACGACATTTGCGGGGAGAGCGATACTCGGCGTTGCAAACGTTTTTGCGAATGGGGACCGATTTACGACCTCGGCGTATCCGGAACTCAACGGCAGCCTCCCGATCAGCGAGCGGTTCTTCGCCGGCGGTGGAAACAGTATCCGCGGATTCGATTTTGAAGAGGCGGGCCCGCGTGTCGTGGTAGTGCCGCAGGGAATTTTTCGCAACAGTAACGGCGATCCGGTCTACCTCGACCCGTTTACGATCCCGTTTGGCGGGAACGCGCTGGCGGTCGTAAATCTTGAAGCCCGGATCCCGATTACAAAATCGATCCGCGCAGTTCCCTTTTACGACGGGGGAAATGTTTTTAAGAATCCGAAAGAGATCTTCAACCCCGCCGACTCGGACCCAACCAACGTTAACGCGTCGAATCTGCGTGCTGTATGGACCCACACCATCGGCTTCGGCCTGAGATTAAAAACCCCGATCGGCGGAGAGTTTGCGATCGACTACGGCCACCTGCTGAACCCGCCGCGGTTTCTGATACCGCAGGTGATGGCACCGAATGCGATCTATCAACTGCAGAGGGATCATGTTCACTTTCGCTTCTCTCAGGCCTTTTAGGAGATGGGTGATGGATGGAAGGAAAAAAGTTGGCAGCCCGACTTCTCCCTTTTCGCCCATCACCCATCACACAAAACAAATTAGGGTTTGACCAGCTCAGGCGGATTAACTCGACCTGCACTAGCCAAACCCTAAACAGCGAAACGGGCTCACCAAACCGTTTTGCTGTTAATTGACGGCCGACGACGAGACGATATGCGTCTCATCGACTTCCAAGATCAAACCATCCGCAGTCACGCCCTTGACGGTCGCGAACTCCAATAATTCTTCCGGCAATGAAACGAGAGGCCGGAGCATTTTCTCGTCGGGCGCAAGACTCGCTGCACGTTTCCGATGAAAGCTTTTCGTCAGATACATCGCCTTGTCGGCGGAAACAATTATCTGATCGAACGTTTCACCGTGGATCGGGTAACACGCCGTTCCTACACTTACTCCGACACTTGCGATCGTTTGATCGACGGCGAGCGAAAAGTTATTGACGGCGTCTTCGATTCGCCGGGCGAGCTCCATCACATCCGTGCTGTCCGTATCGGGAACGATCGCCACAAATTCGTCACCGCCGTAGCGTGAAAGAAAGTCGTACTCGCGCAATTGGGACTTGATGATCGCGCCGATCTCCTTCAGCATCTCGTCGCCGGCTTTGTGGCCGTGCGTGTCGTTTACGGACTTGAAACCGTCGAGGTCGAGCACGAGCACCTGGAAGCTGCTCTCACTTCGGTCGGCACGCTTCACTTCCTTGTCGAAATGGATCTGCAGGCTGCGAGCGTTGGGCAATCCCGTCATCGGGTCCGTGAGCGCGTAATTTTCCGTCACGGCATGCTCGAGCGATTTCGAGATCGCGTCGGCGGCGATACGCGACACGGTCTCAAGGAGCCTCAAATGCTCGTCCTGATACCGGCTCATCTCGCAGGAATAAAGCGAGATCGCCCCGATCAGCTTGTCATTGGCTATGAGCGGTATCGACGCCATCGCCTGGTATTCGTGCTGCAGCTCGGTTTGCGAAAATTCGAAATCGAGTGACGGGTCAAGACCATCCGACGGCACACGCTCTTTCAGGACGTAGCCTGTTGCTCCTTCGCCAACTTTCACCGTCTTGCCGCTGAAAAGCGCTTTGTTCTTTCCTTCAACATAAACCGCGTCCGCCGAATCATTATCTTCGTCGAGCAGATAAACCACCGATGTGTCGAATGGGATCAGCTCGCGGATCTTTTGCGTAAAGAGCGGGAGGATTTCGCCCAGATCGATCTCGGAGCTGAAATCTCTGGCCATCGAATAGAGGGCAAATACTTCCCGGTTCGCTCGCTTGATCTGTTCGACATAATTCGGGCTGATACCGGAATCAACGAAGTCTGAAACGCTGACCGCATCGAGATCGCTCTCGTAAAAAAGATGCTGCGCCTGGATCTCGATCTCGAAGATCTTCAGGCTACGCAAGAAGACGTCGACCAGCCGCGGATCGAATTGAGTACCGGCTCGTGTGCGAAGAAAGTTACATGCTTCTTCCTGCGAGACTGCAAGACGGTAGGGCCGTGCCACCCGAAGCGTGTCGTATGCGTCGGCAATCGCAAGCACTCGTGCGGTCAGCGGAATATTTGTACCGCGCAGCCCTTCCGGATAGCCGCATCCGTCCCAAAATTCGTGATGATACTTGACGGTCGGAACGACGGGATAAGGAAAGCCGACCTTTTCGAGAATAGACGCGCCGACAAGCGCATGCGTCTTGATCTTTTCCATTTCGGCCGGCGTCAACCGGCCCGGCTTGCTCAAGATATGATCAGGCACCGCGAGCTTTCCGATGTCATGGAGCAAGGCGCCGGTTCGCAAAGCGTTTATTTCGTCCTCGCCGAGGCCGAGAATGTTGCCGAGCCCGACCGCGTATATCTGCGTTCGCCTGACATGGCCGATACCCATCTGATCGCGAGCATCGATCGCCGTGGCGAGAGCCTCGACAGTCGCAAGATGAATGCGGCTGGCTTCGGTAATCAGTTTTGTTTTCTGTTCGAGCCGGCGAAGGTGGATCCTGTAAGACAAATGGCCAAAGATCGCAACCGGGATGATTACAAGGCCGAACTCGATACCGAAGTGACTAAAGACTATGAAAAAGAAGATCGTCGCCACCAGGCTGATAAGGCCGTTGATCGCGGGTACAAGCAAAAAACGACCAATGGAGAATCTTTGGTCGCGCGCGTAATCTCGGTTTCTCAGCAGGTATACGAGGGCCCGGCTCTGCGTAAAATGTGTGAGAGCCATGATGCACGAAGCAATGATCATCTCATTTGCGACGCTTAGCTTGCCGGCGATCATGAACCGTCCGGCATTCTCGAAATAGCCAAGCGAAAGGTAAAACGCAATTCCTGAAAAGAAAGTGGAAAGTATGTCGGCCGCGACATCCGACGCGAGCCGCTTCCGATGCGAAGCTGAAACACCGCGATTGGCGATCGAGGAACACGCCGCGAGCAATACGCCGCCCGAGATACCGAGCCAGATCACGCCCCAAAATCCGAAGATCGTCTTTAGCGAGATCCGAATATCCGTCCCGGTGATCCGTGGTTCGTAACGGCTGAGAAGTATAGATACAAATACGGAAGCGAGGATGACCCCTTTCTTCGAAAGCGAATCCGAGGTTGAAACAAGTTCAACGATCGAGAAGCCGAGAATCACGGCGCCGAGTGAGATCAATCCCAATTGCACCGCCCTGGTCTGCCAGGAATTATTTTGTGAACTCGAAGTATCCATTTTCGTTTGAGAAGAAGCTAATGCACTTCGACCCGCCTGGTCAGTATCTTTATCGACAGCAAAGATCCGACCACTCCGCATCAAAGCTATACAACGGTTGTGCCAAAGTCCTATTATTGGAATCACTGAATATTCAACAGATAGGGCGATCAGACGGTCGAATTACCCTTCAAATTGAGCTAGCAAAATGACCGATTTCGTTCAGATTGATTCGCGTTATCGGAGATTATTTTTTCCGCTTCTGATCCTTCCTTTTATCCTGCTCTCGGTATATCCGGCGATGGCTCAGGATGCGGATGACGTTGTTCGCATCGATACGGACCTTGTTTCGTTCGAGGTCACGGTTACGGATAAGAACGGGAGATTGGTGCCGAACCTAAGGCAAGAAGATTTTCGACTGTTTGAAGATGGTGTAGAACGACCGATAGTTTTTTTTCAACCGCTCAAGAAGAGCAATGAAGGACGGCCGTTGTCCGTCGTTTTTGCCCTTGATGTGTCGGGAAGCATGACCGAGGCCGAGCTCGGTAGGCTGCGAACCGCGATGCAAGCATTCATCAGCCGCCTCGCGGATTATGATTCTTACTTTGCCGTCGTAAGTTTTGCGATGGACGTTCATACGCTCCAGCCCTTTACGAATCGTCGGGACAAGCTCGAAAAATCTTTCGACAAGCTGGTTCGCGACCAGAACGGGTTATCGACGCACGCCTACGACGCGGTCGACGACTCAATAAGGCTGATCGCGAAGAAGTCTCCGAAGGTTATAAAGGGACGCCTCCCGAAACGGGCGGTGATACTTGTGAGTGACGGATTCCCTGTGGGTGATGTTGTTTCGCCGGACACTCTGGTCGAACGGGCAAACTTGGCGGAAACGAGTGTGTATTCGGTGATCCTGCCGTCGTTTTCGCGCCTGCAAGGTGATAAGAAGCCGGTGATGACTCCGCTTGAAGCGAGTGGATTGATCGATGGGACGGGTGGGAAAAGCTTTTACGCTACGGACAAATCGTACGACGCGTTATTTCAGGCTCTGGCGGAAGACATCACGGCGTCGTACGCCATTGCCTTCTATCCTGCGGATGAAAATAAGGGCCAGGATGGAAGGCCGCGGAAGGTAACGATTCGATCAAGAAGTGGACTTACGATCAGGCAGAACAGATCTGAATTTAAGATGAAGTAGGGTTAATTTTAATACCGTTCACTGTCGTAGTCGTACGCCTCTTCCCCGTCCCCTACGTCGTCCGCATCGGACTCCTCATAGAGGTCCATCTCGATCGGATCAAGACCAACAACTACCAGTCGCGACCCGCACTCATCACAAGCCACTCGGTCGCCTTGTTCTATCTCGGCATCAACGTAAACTTCTTCGTCGCACTCGGGACATATCGATGTCGGCATTTTTTCTTTTCTCCGAGAATCTAATAAATTTAATCCTGCTTCGCTCTAAAGGTCTTGCAAAAGATTACCTTTAAGTTAACTGTTTCCGACAAACGTTCGCAAGAATGTTACTAATTTTCTGAAATTCTATTAATTCTGTTTTCGTTTTACAATTCAAACCCGATGCAGTTTCCGTTCACGCTAAAAAAAGACGCTGACTTTGACGTCGTTGGTTTCGGTACAAACGCGGTCGACTTTCTAATCGAAGTGCCGCGATATCCCGAGTTCAATTCGAAGATCGAGCTGAGCAACTATTCTCAGGCGCCTGGTGGCGAGATCGCAACCGCGATGGTCGGTCTACAGCGATTGGGCCTGCGCGCTTCGTATATCGGGCGGTTCGGCAAGGATCCCGCCGGCGATATTGGCCTTAACTCCCTGAGGCAGGAAGGCGTTGACCTGACCTATGCGGAAAGGATCGACGGGGCCCAGACGCAGATAGCGTTTATCGTGATCGACGAACAAAGCGGCGAGCGAACTGTGATCTGGAAACGCGATGCAAAGCTCCATTACAACGAAGCCGACGTGCCGCTCGACGCAGTGCGAAGTACGAAGGTGCTTCATTTCACACCGCACGACGCAAGAGCCTGCCTACGCCTTGCCAAGTCAGCCCGTGCGAACGGAACCGTCGTCTCGATCGATGTCGACAATGTGTTCGAGGATGTTGAGCTGCTGCTGGGTTCCGTCGACATCATCATTGCGTCCTCCGACTTCCCGGCAAAATTATTCGAAGCAACAGATCAGCGCACGGCCTTGCTTGAGATGCGGCGCCGGTACGGCGCGGGTATCGTCGGTCTCACGCTCGGCGACGCGGGCTCGATTCTGTTATGCGGAGATGAATTCATTGCGACACCCGCCTTCGAAGTTCCCGGTGGCTGTAAAGACACCACGGGCGCCGGTGACTCTTTTCGGGTTGGATTGATTCATGGGTTGATCACGGGCGAAACCGTCGAGCGAAGCGCACGGATCGCCAATGCCGTCGCTGCGCTCAAATGCCGTGCTGTGGGTGCCCGCACGGCTCTTCCCACGCCTCAAGAGCTGAATGCCCTTCTGAAAAATATATAGACAGGCTTACTGCCGGTATCATAAAATACAAAAGCCACTTCCTCACCCGGCCTCTCACCTTGACCTAAAACACAGTCCGGTTCTTATCTCTCTCGAAATCCCTCAGAAATGGATTCGAAACTAGCCCTAGTTATTCAGCTAAATGGCGTAATCCTTATCACGATACTATCGCTGTGTTTGAGGCGATCGCTAAAGGTGACCGCATTACGGCACTGGACTATCGCATGGCTTAGTCTGTCGTTCGCACTCGTCTGTCTTCGGCTCGCATTCAGCTATGGCGAGTTTGCCTCGTTCCTCTTCACGTATTATTTTCTGGGCGAATATCTGTTCGGTTTTATGGTCGTAGTCGGTTGCCGCAGCCTGAACGGAGTTTATGAGCTGAAGCCCCGTTCAGAGCTGTGGTTCATTCCCCTTGTTATAACCGCGGTCGTCTTGCCGCATCTCGCCGCTGACTTCAACGATGTCTTCAATGTTCATTCGTATATAATGGCGGGCTTTTACGCGGCCGCATTCTGGCAGCTCAGAAAGTCCAGAGAGGGATCGTTCGGATGGCGGGTCATGTACGTTTCGCTCGGTCTGCTCGCCTTCGATTTTTTTGTCTACGCAACAGTGTTCTCTGCCAGGAATTTCACGGTATTTCAGACTGATTTTCTTTCGTACAACTCTATCGTCGACCTTGTGCTGCAAACCGCGCTTGGCTTCGGTATGGTGATCGTGTTGCTTGAAAAAGTCCTGAATGATTTCCGGGATACGAACGACCAACTGCGCTCGACGCAAAAGCAACTAGAGCAGCTGGTCCACACGGATCCGCTTACGGCGGCGTTTAACCGTCACGCATTCTACGGGTTCATGAAGCAGCAGGGCAAAGACCAAGGTGGAGGCTCCTCCGGGTGTGTCGGATTCTTCGACATCGACGATCTCAAAGCTATCAATGATTGCTTCGGTCACCCGGCTGGCGATGTAGTGATCAGGTCGGTCGTAAAATCAATTCGAAATATCATCCGTGCGGAAGATCTTATTTATCGCTGGGGCGGCGATGAATTTTTCGTCGTCATGGTGAGTATGAATGCCGAAATGGCCGAGAATCGGATGACGCGTCTCGAGTCACTTTTAGAGAATGTCCATATAGATAACGTGCCTGAGCCCATAAGGATCGGCGTCTCCTGGGGATTTACCGATTACACAAATTCCGCCGATCTCGAAATGGCGATAAAACGCGCTGATGCCGTGATGTATAGTCGGAAGCAGCTTCGCAAGCAGCGGAGAACTACAAGCACCGACTTCATCAGTACACTGCCGGGCGGTGGACTGGCCGAGTTTGCACCTTAGTCTTACAATTTATCGTTGAAGTACCCGACGACGAGTGCCCACGCATCCCGTGCCGCGGTCTCGTCATAAACTTCCGGCCGCGTGTTGTTGAAGAATGCGTGGTCGGCTTCGTATTTTACCGAGTGGATCGGAAGTTCGTATTTCTCCGCCGCCTCTTCAAGCGTGGCCACCTTTTCCGGATTTATCCAGGCGTCTTTGGTACCCGAAACAAAGATCGTCGGTGTCTTCAGTTTTTGAAGAACATCCTCTTCCGGAATGTCGCCATAGAACGGCGCTGCCGCGCTGAAGCCTTCGAGCTCGCATGCCGCACGCAGAGCATATGTACCGCCCATACAAAAACCAGTGATCCCGAAATGCGAAAGGGCATACTTCGACCTGGCCGCTTCGACGGACCTTGCGATGGTGTCCAACCCATCTTCGATCTGCAGCGCGTGCATCATCTTCCCTGCCTCTTCGCTGTTCGCTGCGACTTTGCCGCGATAGAGGTCGGGCGCGATCGCGATGAAACCCTCGGCCCCGTACCGGTCTGCGATGTCCTTTATGTGATCATTCAGGCCCCACCACTCCTGGATCACAACGACTGCTTTTTTGCCCGGGTTGTCAGGCAGCGCGACGTAGGCAGACGTGTCTCCATTGCTTGTCCCGAAGGACAGAGATTCGCTTCCCATGAAAAATGTACCTCCAACTAAAATGTTTTGATAACGCGATTATAGACAAATCACCTAACAGATAATAGCCGGACTATCGGCGATCAGACGGTCGAAAGTTTTTGAAAGTGAAGCATCGGTACCCGCGTTACTGGTCCCATTCACTCGCAAGGAAAATAAACTGAAAGATTATCGATGCCTGGTCAGGCGGACGCTGCGGCCTTCGACTCGAGAAGCATTGATCGGAAGCGACGCTCGGCGTACGATTCAATGATCTGCTGAGCGTCGTCGATTTTTTTTCCGTCGAGATCGGCGTAACTGAGTGTGACTGGAATGAGTGTGGAAACGTCGCCGTCGGTCACAAGAACCGAAATCCTGAGATTGCTATTCGGTCGGCTCTGGAGATTCCACAAAGCCGCTTTTAGAGATTGCGTCTCGACCAGCGGTTTTAGAGTTGGAGCAGTGCCGTTGAATACGCCAAACGGCGGACAATATTCGTACTGTGGCATTTGAGAAACGAAACCTAATTTGACACTTCGGCCGGTGGATTGACCTTCAGCTTGTTTCGATAGATCGCCGTGTGGCCCACAGCGATGACGCCATCCAGATTCCCGTTCAAGGCTGCATCAAGCAGCTTGTCGTAATCTTCCCGGCTGCGGGTTTGGTAGACCGTGTCGTACGGCTCTTCTTTAACCAATAGTGATTCGAGTATTTCGTTCAATGTTCGTTCCGGTTTATTCGCACTATCCAACATATATTGCACCTTCCTAAACAGTAACGTAATAAGACAGAGATCCTATCAGCAAGTTCGGGTCCTTGGCGGAAGCCTTGTACTACCGCTTCGCAAATGGCCGCTAACTTCAGGCTTTCAAAAACATCTGTGAATTACGCCGAGATTAGTTCCGAACGCGCCGTCTGTCAATCGTGCAGCCGGTGTTTGGGACATCAAATTGCAGGTTTGCCCAGCGAGTATTGATGCAACCGTTTTTATTTTAGAAGTAAGCGTATGCCGCGTGAGATTCGTCTGTAACAATTAACACTTCTGTTACATGGAACACCGTCTTTTGACAATGAACAGCGCAGAATTTCAAAATAGCGGGGTAATTCACAAAATCAATTCGTCTTGTTAAGACTGACAAAGTAAATGAAAACACTCTACGTCCTGAGACACGCGAAATCGAGCTGGGAAAACAGCAGTCTCGCCGACTTTGACCGTCCGTTGAACGACCGCGGAAGAAGTGCCGCGCCTTTCATTGGCCAGGTAATGAAGAGTAATGAGTTTGCTCCCGAGATCATCCTTTCGTCGCCTGCCGTCCGCGCTCGCGAAACAGCCAGGCTCGTGAAGGAATCCGCCGGCTTACATGCGGAGATCCAGCACATCGAGAGGATCTACGAGGCAAGCCCGCAGATGCTTCAATACGTCGCCGCGTCTATGGACGATCGCTTCAGTTCGGCGATGATAGTCGGGCACAACCCTGGCATGGAGGGCTTTGTTCGGCTCCTGACGGGAAAGCTCGAGCCGATGCCGACCGCGTCGCTTGCTGTTATCGATCTTGATATTTTGGGCTGGGAGCAGATCACCGGCTCATCGGGTAAGCTTCGAAAGGTTATCCGGCCCAGGGAAGAAATAAAGATGCTGAAAAACGAAAGCGTGGGGACGTCCGGAGCTTGACGATTTAACGTTTCTTTAACAAATCGTTAATACGCCATTAAGCTCGCCTAACTACACTGTCGGCAACGGATCTCATATGCAGCAAAATATCCTCATCGTCGAAGATGAAGCCGACATCGCGGAAAGCCTCCATTACAATTTGAAACGTGAAGGCTTTCGGCCGACTATCGCGGAGTCAGGTGAGAAAGGCCTTCGCATTGCGTTGGATGAAAAGACGACCCCGTCACTTATCATTCTGGATCTAATGCTGCCCGGGATGAGCGGAATGGAACTTTGCCGCCGTCTCAGACGCGAACCGTTGACCGAAGGTACGCCCATAATAATGCTGACGGCTAAGGCGGCCGAAGCGGAAAAGATCGCGGGGCTCGAGGTCGGAGCGGACGACTACATCATCAAACCTTTTTCGGTGAAGGAAGTAACTGCTCGGGTCCGCGCCGTACTTCGCAGAGTTGAGCGCGAATCCGTGCCGATGTACGCCGATCCTCGCGTTACGGTCGATTTCGACGACATGCGGGTCGTCTGTGACGGAGAGAATGTAAAACTCACGCGAAAGGAATTTGCGCTGCTGGAATACCTGATCAAGAATACTGGCCGCGTCGCGACTCGACAGCACTTGCTCGACAACGTGTGGGGCTATAGTTATTTCGGCGATACCCGCACGCTCGATGTTCACATTCGCCGCCTCCGGCAAAAAATGGACGAGTGCGGTGCGAGTATCGAAACTGTAGTTGGCGTAGGCTACCGCTTCAACAAGTTCAAATAGATATGACGCTTTCTGCGATGGAAACAAAATTGGCCAAGTCGGATGTTTCCCAGGGTGTTCTTCGCGGAATCCTGAACGCCTCGCGCGAAAGTATTCTTATAGTCGATTCGTCGATGCGGATCACTGCCGCGAATGATCCGGCAAATGAAGCATTCGCGCGGCAGATGGAAACACTTCATGAACGACGCCTGACTGAAGTAATACGGGATCTCGGCCTGCACGATGGTTTCCAGCACACCCTGAACAACAACGCGCCGACAGATCTCCGGATCGACTTCAACGGAATTGAAAAGCGAAGCTACGACGTCCACATTGCGCCCATCGAGCTCGACGGCGAGCGGCATGCGATCGGTGTCTTTTACGACATCACGCAGATCGAGCGGCTCGAGAAAGTCCGTCAGGAGTTTCTCTCGAATATTTCACACGAGCTTCGAACGCCCCTCACCTCAATTATCGCGTATGTCGAGACGCTGCAGGACGGTGCGATCGATGAGCCCGAAAACAATCAGCGCTTCCTTGGCATCATTCGGCGAAACGCCGAGCGAATGAACGCTCTGATCGCCGACATTGCAGAGCTGTCATTGATCGAGACGGGAAATGTTTCACTCGATATTCGAGAAGTGAAATTGTCGAACGCGGTTGATGAGACGTTCGCGGCATTGTCCTCTAAAGCTGCCGAGCGGAATGTCTCTCTCGTAAACCGTGTCGGGTCGGACTCGCATGTCAGAGCCGACTCGATGAGGCTCGAGCAGATGCTTACCAATCTGGTCGACAACGCAATAAAGTTCAACCGGGAAAACGGCACAGTCACCGTCATTTTTTCACAATCTTCTGGGAAGGGCCTGATCTCGGTTAGCGACACCGGCGAGGGGATCGTACCCGAAAATCTCCAGCGTATATTCGAGCGTTTTTACCGGATCGACCGGGGCCGGACCCGCAAAGTTGGCGGTACCGGCCTCGGCCTTGCGATAGTAAAACACTTGGCCCGCCTACACGGAGGCGAGGTCGTCGTGGCCTCTACACTGGGCCGCGGAACGACCTTCTCGCTAGAATTGCCCTTCTAACACCCTGCCTCTGCCTCATTTAAATTTGTTGGTCCAACTGACCCGGTCACGTGCTATAATTTCAGTCAAACTTGTGACAATTTGAATGACCCGCCATAAACGGGTTCGGGTTTGTTCAGACGGGTTTCCTTCAGGTTCTGAAAGGAGCAAAACACTATGGAGCTGAGCATCGGACAGAAGGTCGCGTATCCAAG